>CALBZH010000087.1 GCA_937889795.1 uncultured Syntrophobacteraceae bacterium
CCTCGACGTTTTTGATCTGCGCGAGCAGCAGGTCCGTGTTGCCGGACCAGACCAGCTCGGCGTCGGCAAGAGGGCTGCCATCGTTATGTTGGTAGCAATTGTCGGGCGGTCTGCTTCGGTGCGTGAGCAAAATGACCGGAAGAGCCGGATGGCGTTCCTTGATCTCTCGGACAAGCCCGCCGGGGTCTCTTTCCGAGAGACGTGGCATGGTGATGACGAGCTGAAAGGACGCGCTCTCCAGGGCAGCCAGGGCCTCTTCCCTGGAGGATACCCAGGTGATGCGGGGTGGCTTGCTCAGATTGAGGCCCCGGTACTCGTGGATGATGCGCTCGGCGAGACGTCCGTCCTCCTCCATGATGCAGTAGTCGTAGAGGCTCGAAACCAGGAGAATGTCAGAAACCTTGCGGGCCATGAGCTCGTTGAATGTTCTGATCCGCAGCTCATAGTCGTCCGCGCATCGAGCGATGTCGAGGCTCAAGGGCGAGCAAACCTTGGGATTTGGATCATCGCGCGGCTTATCGACAGGACGATCCATCTACACGAGTCCCTGGTCGAGCATGGCGTCCACCACCTTCTTGAACCCGGCCACGTTCGCGCCGATCAGGTAGCTTCCGGGGGCGCCGGCCCGCTCGGCCGCATCCAGGCAGGTCCGGTGAATGCTCTTCATGATCATCTTGAGACGCGTGTCCACTTCCTCGCGCGTCCACGAGAGGCGCATGCTGTTCTGCGTCATTTCGAGGCCAGACACGGAGACGCCGCCGGCGTTTGCCGCCTTGCCCGGAGCATAGAGAACCCCGCCGTCCAGCAGGACGTTGATGCCCTCCCGCGTCGTGGGCATGTTGGCCCCTTCGGCCACGAGCCGGACGCCGTTTTCCACGAGATTCCGGGCGTCCCTTTCGTTGATCTCGTTTTGGGTCGCACAAGGAAAGGCGCAGTCGGCGCGGTGGGACCACAGGGGGTTGTGGTCGCGGAGGGGGTCGGCTTCCGTGTAGACTGCGGAAGGGTAACGATCGACGTATTCTCGGACGCGACCGCGGCGAACATTTTTGAGCATCTTGACGAAACCGAGCTTCTCGCGGTCGATGCCCGCCTCGTCGTAAACGCTGCCGGAAGAGTCGGAAAGGGTGACTGGCCTGGCGCCCAGGTCCAGCAGCTTTTCGACGGTGTGCTGGGCGACGTTTCCGGCGCCAGAGACCAGGCAGGTCTTGCCCTCCAGCGTCTCGCCCTGGTGAGCCAGCATTTCGGCGGCGAAATAGACGCAGCCGTATCCCGTGGCTTCCGGCCGGATGAGGCTGCCACCCCAGTTCAGACTCTTGCCCGTCAGCACGCCCGTGAACTGGTTCACCAGCTTCCGGTACATGCCGAACAGGTAGCCGATCTCACGGGCGCCGACCCCGATGTCTCCGGCCGGAACATCCGTGAACTGGCCAATGTGCCGGAAAAGCTCCGTCATGAACGCCTGGCAGAAGCGCATCACCTCGGAATCGGATTTGCCCTTGGGATCGAAATCGGACCCTCCCTTGCCCCCGCCCATGGGAAGTGTCGTCAGCGCGTTTTTAAAGACCTGCTCGAAGGCCAGGAATTTCAGAATGCTGAGATTCACGGAGGGGTGAAACCTCAGCCCGCCCTTGTAAGGGCCGATGGCGCCATTCATCTGGATCCGGAATCCGCGGTTCACGTGGATTTCGCCCGCGTCGTCCTGCCAGGGAACGCGGAAGAGGATGACCCTTTCCGGCTCGACCAGCCGTTCGAGGATCTTGGCTTGCCGGTATTCCGGGTGGAGGTCGAGGATGGGCTTGATGGTTTCGAAGACTTCACCGACAGCTTGGTGGAACTCGGTTTCATGCGGGTCGCGGCTTTTCACCAGAGCCATGATGTCGTCCATGGGGCAGCTCCTGTGCGTGAGGGACTTCAGTCGTCCGAGGATTCTCCGTTTTCGGCGGCCAGATCCAGGGCCTTGAGCTTGCGGTGAAGATGGCTTCGCTCGACGCCGATCTGCGAGGCCGTCAACGTGATGTTCCAGTGGTTCTCCTCAAGCTTCCTCGAGAGGTATTCGCGCTCGAACAGATTGCGAGCCTCCCGAAGCGTTGGGCACCGGTAAGGGTCGTTGTCCGACGAGGCGCGCCCCAGCTGCGTGAGAAAATCCCGCGGGAGATCCCGCTCGTGAATCGTGTTTCCGGGCGTCATGATGATGAGGCGCTCGATGAAGTTCTTGAGCTCGCGGACGTTTCCAGGCCAGGGATATTGTTGGAGGAGGGAGACCACGCCGGGGTCGATGCTCTTTCGGCCGATCCCGCTTTCGGAGGCCATTTCCGACACGAAATCCTCGACCAGCACCGGAATGTCCTGAATCCGCTCCCTCAGCGGGGGCACAAGGATGGGAATGACGTTCAGTCGAAAGTAAAGGTCCGCTCGAAAGCTGCCCGCCTCGATCTCCTTGTTGAGATCCTTGTTGGTGGCGGCCACGATGCGAACGTCCACCTGGATCGGGCGGGAGCCGCCGACACGCTCGAACACCTGCTCCTGGAGAATCCTCAGAACCTTGGCCTGGGTCTTCAGGCTCATGTCCCC
>CALBZH010000088.1 GCA_937889795.1 uncultured Syntrophobacteraceae bacterium
CCGACCATCCCAGTCATCATGAGCAGCGGCTACACGGAGCATGAGATTTCTGCGCGGTTCGCGGGCAAGGGGCTGGCAGGCTTCATCCAGAAGCCCTACACCATGCAGGAATTGCGCACGCGGCTACTCGGCATTCAGGGTCTGTGCAAGGACCCTGGGCCAAAACCGGAGAGTCCCTGAGCGGCTCCTAAGGAGATCCCGAGCATGAGCGCTTATTCAGCCGCGAACGGCAGTCGAAACCCACCCAGATCCCAGAGTGGCGACCTCATCCGTCTTCCGCGCCTTTGGGGGCCGTTTGCGGTGTTCCTGGTGCTGGCTCTGGGGATCGGTTTCGCCGGATATGCCTACCACAAACACGAAGAAGAAGCTCTGGTCACCGAGACTCAGAAAGCACTGGCTTCCATCGCGGAGCTTAAGATCCGCCAAATTGCGGAGTGGAGAGACGAGCAGATCCGAGACGCCGTCGTTGCCGCCAAGGATCATACGATGATCACGGCCATGAACGCCCTGCTGAGGGACCCCGGTGACACAAGTGCCCGGCAGGAGATCGTCCTCGCACTGGACACCCTCAAACGGGTCTATCGCTATCAACAGGTGATGGTGCTTGACCTCGCGGGGGAGCCTCGGGTGGCAGCTTCGGGGGATGCAGCCGTAACCGGAAAGACGATGACTCAAGAGGTGCTGGAAGTGAGGCAAACCCGAGCCCCCCTCCTCTCGGATCTCCACATGGAAGCTGTCGCCGCGCCGAATGTGCACCTGGATCTGCTGGCACCCCTCCACACTGAAGACGGTGCGCAACAGATGATCGGATTCCTCCTTATCCGGATCAACCCTGAACAGTTCCTCTTCCCGTTGATCCAATCCTGGCCCGTCCCCAGTGAAAGCGCGGAAAGCCTTCTAGTAAGGCAAGAGGGCGATCGGGTGCTCTTTTTGAACGCGCTTCGCCATCGCGACGATCCGGCTATGACTTTGAGCTTTCCCCTGGCTGAGCCGGCATTGCCGGCCGCCCGCATCGCTCGGGGCGAATCGGGCGCCATGCGCGGGATCGACTACCGTGGCACCCCGGTCTTGGCCTTTGCGAAGTCCGTTCCGAGCACGCCCTGGTTTCTGGTTGCAAAAATCGACGAAGAAGAGGCCCTCGCCGCTTCGCGGACGCCGCGGCTCTTTCTTGGGGCCTTCATCGGGGTCATGGTTCTCGCGTCCGGTTTGGCGGCAGCACTGCTGTTCAACCACCAGCGCGCCGATGCCTACCGGCAGCTGGTCCAGCTTCAGGCAGAGCGGCTCGACACCCAGGAGGCACTCCGCAAGAGCCAAGAAATCTTGCACCTGGCGCAGGAGGCCGCCAACGCGGGCAGCTGGGAATGGGACCTTCGAACCAACGAAAACTACTGGTCCGAGGAGCTGTGGAAGCTTTACGGACTTGAGCCACATTCCTGCGAGCCGTCCTACGATGCCTGGCTGCAGACGATCCATCCCGACGACCGCCAGAAAGCCGAATCCGCCGTGAGTCAAGCTGCGGACGCGAGAACCGAGATCTACACCGAGTGGCGCGTCTCGCACTCGGGGAGTGGCGAGCGCTGGCTCATGTCTCGCGGACAGCCCGTTTACGACGAAAGGGGGGACACCGTCCGATATGTTGGGATCGTCATGGACATCACGGAACGCAAGCGCACGGAAATGGCACTCCGTCAATGGGCGGATGCGTTCACCTACTGTGCCCACGGAATCGCTCTCGGCGCCCCTTCCACCAATACCATTCTAACCTGCAACCCGGCTTATGCCGCCATGCGGGGACGCACGGTGGAAGAGATAAGCGGTACGCCGATCCTGGAAGGCTATGATCCCTCGGAGCACGACCACCTCCTGCGAGGCATCGCCGAAGCCGACGAAAAGGGCCACGTCCAGCTGGAAAGCCTGCTGAAGCACGCTGAAGGGTTTGCCATCCCCGTGCAGATCGATGTCGTCACCGTGCGGGATGAGGAAGGAAAACCGGTTTATCGGGTGGCGACCGCCCAAGACATCAAACGACGGAAAGAAGCCGTCGACGCTCTCCGGGATTCGCTTGAAGACAAGGTCGCCCTGCTCAAAGAGGTCCATCACCGCGTCAAGAACAATCTCCAGATCGTCGCCAGCCTTCTCAACCTTCAAGCGGTCCGCTCCCGTAATCCCGAGGTGGTCGAAGTCCTCCAGGACACCGGAAACCGAGTCCGCTCCATGGCCCTACTCCATGAGGTGCTTTATGCCTCGGGGACTCTTGCAAGCATCAATTTCGCCCGCTATGTGGAGGATCTGTGCCGTCACTTGCTTCGCTCCTACGGGGGCGTCGCCGCCAGGATCAAGCTGGTGAACCGCGTCGAGCGGATCGGCCTGCCTCTTGAGCAATCCGTTCCGTGCGGGCTCATCATCAATGAGCTCGTCTCCAACGCGCTCAAGCATGCCTTCCCGGACGATCGATCGGGCCAGGTTACAATCGAGCTGCGCCCCACATCGGAGCGGCAGCTCCGCCTGTGTGTGCGGGATGACGGTGTGGGACTTCAGAGGGATTTCGTGCCGGCGAATGGCTCCACCCTGGGACTGCAGTTGGTTTCGAACCTCGCCGAGCAACTGGGTGGTCGGTTGACCGTCAATCATGACGCGGGGAAAGGCACTGCTTTTTGTGTCGATTTCTCGTCCCCAGAAGGCGTGGTCTTCGATGGATGAACGGGAGGGCGAGGTGCCCGGGAATGCACTCGTCTTACCTCTCCCGAGAACGTTTTCTCCGCCACTTAGGGACACAATCCCCTTCGTTCCTCCAGGTGGCCATGATTTTTCTCTGCCGTTCCACACCCCCTCTTGGTATATGGAAAGGAGCTCTTTAGAGGACCGACCGGGCTTGGAGCTCAGGGAGCCAGCTCTCCGCAAATGTTGGTTATAGATGGAGTTGAATCATGTCGTCTGTTAGCTCGAGCCTGCGGTTTCGGCTCATCCTGATTGTGCTCCTTGCTTTCCTTCCGGCGATGGCCCTTGTCCTTTACACGGGACTGGAGCAACGAACTGGAGCGGCCGCCTATGCCGAGCAAAGCACGCGAAGACTCGTCGAGCTGGGATCCCTGCATCAGGCTCGCCAGATTGAAGAGGCACACCGACTGCTGATCTCATCGGCCAGCCGCTTCAGCTCTCAGAGGATGGATGACGAGCATTGCTCCGCATCCATGGCCGAGCTTGTGAAGCGCCACCCCTATTACCTGAACGTCGGCCTGATCGCTCCGAGCGGCAAGGTGCTGTGTAGTGCCCTTCCTTCCGGGACGGGGATGGACCTGTCGGACAGGGACTACTTCCAACGAGCACTCAAAGGCAACGGCCTCGCGATCGGCAGCTACCAGACGGAGCGACTGTCCGGCAGGGCTTCGATCAACTTTGGCTACCCGGTGAAGGACGCTGAGGGCCAAGTCCAAGCGGTAGCCTTCGCAGCCATGGACCTGCGCTGGCTCAATACGATGGCCGGCCAGGTGCGCCTCCCCAAAGGCGCAACAATAACCATCGTGGATCGTGAAGGCACAATCCTCGCCCGGTATCCTCACCCGGATCTTTGGGTGGGAAAGGTTGTCCCGAAATCGGACTTCCTCTCCACTCTTCTTGAAAGCCAGGAGGAAGGCGTTGCCGAGGGAACCGGCGTCGACGGCATCAAGCGTCTTTACGCCTATACCCCGCTGGACGATCGGCCCCACACCACGTTTCTTTATACAGGGATTCCCACCACGACCGTCTATGAAGAAGCAAATCGCGCCCTTGTGCGGAACATCCTCGGACTCTGCGCGGTCTCCATCCTCGCGGTCGTGGCCGCACACGTTTTCGGCCACCTGTTCGTGATACGTCGCGTGGACTCGTTGGTCGCGACTGCCCGGCAGCTTGCAGCGGGTGAGCTGAGCTCCCGAACGAAGCCCGACGTCGGAGCGCACGAGCTCGCCCTGCTGGCAAAGGCACTCGACGATCTAGCCGAATCGCTCGAGCGAAAGAGTGTCGAGCGGGATCAAATGGAGGAGGCGCTACGCCGGTCCGAAGCGAAGTACCGAACCCTTGTGGAGCAGGTCCCCACCGTCACCTATGTCGCTACTCCAGACGACAGACGCTCGACCCTTTACATCAGCCCTCAAATCGACACGCTCGTGGGATACGATCAGGCGGATTTCGAATCGGACCCGAGTCTCTGGAGCAAGCGGCTTCATCCCGATGACCGGGAGCGCGTGCTCCGGGAGGTGGCCCGCTGCCAGGAGGAAATGGACCTGTTTGTCTGCGAATACCGCATGCTCACATTCAACGACCTGGTGAAATGGGTGCGCGACGAGGCCGTGATCCTTTTCGATGACACCGGCGAGCCCCTCTTCATACAAGGGGTCCTGATCGACGTGACCGAGCAGAAGCGGACCGAGGAGGAGCTCCGAAAGGCTCACGAAGAGCTCGAGAGCCGCGTGGAGCAGAGGACCCGGGAGCTCGCCCGAGCGAATGAAGAATTGCGCCAAAGCTCGGAAAAGCTCAAACACTTCGCATACTCCGTGGTGCACGATCTCAAGAGTCCCGCGATCGGGGCCTACGGCCTCACACGGCTTCTCCAAAAACAATATGAGCACCAGCTTGATGCACGGGCAAACCAGTACTGCGATCAGATCGTGCGCGCATCGGAGCACATTGCGGAGCTCGTCGAAAAGATCAACGTCTTCATTGCGACCAAGGAAGCTCCCCTGAAGTTCGAGCCAGTCCGCGTCGGCGAAATCATTCAGGTGTTGAGGGAGGAGTTCTCATCCAAGCTCAGCCTCCGTCGGGTCAAGCTGGTCGAGCCTGAAGCAGGCATCGAGATCAATGCGGACAGGTTGTCGCTGCTGCGAGCGTTCCGGAACTATATCGACAACGCCTTGAAATACGGTGGAGAGCGGCTGAGCCTCATCAGCGTCGGGTACGAGGGGCAGGGCGACTTTCACGTCTTCTCGGTGAATGACGATGGACAGGGGATGAGTGAGGCCGATTCCGAGAAGATCTT
>CALBZH010000089.1 GCA_937889795.1 uncultured Syntrophobacteraceae bacterium
AGAATTTCTTCGCAAATTCAAAGTGTTGACAGGGAAGTGCAATCCGGCTAGATAGGTTTGAATGGCATGAGACGGATGATTGGGATTCTGCGCGATTGAACGCTTTGCGGTGATGCGATGTTCGATAACCTTTCCGATAAATTCCAGAAGATATTCAAGCAGCTAAAGGGGCAAGGCAAGCTTTCCGAGCAGAACATCCAGGAAGCGCTTCGGGAAGTCCGTATGGCGCTGCTCGAGGCCGACGTCCACTACAAGGTCGCCAAGGACTTTGTGGCCGGTATCGCTGCCAGGGCCGTGGGCCAGGAGGTGATGCAGAGTCTGACTCCGGGGCAGCAGGTCATCAAGATTGTGCATGAGGCCTTGACCGATCTCATGGGAGGGCAGGCGGTTCCCTTGAACCTGATCGGTAGTCCGCCCGTCAGCATCATGATGGTGGGGCTCCAAGGGTCAGGGAAGACGACCACGACCGCGAAGCTGGCTCGCAAGCTGGCCGCGGATCGGCGTCGGCCATGCCTGGTTCCCGCCGACATCTACCGCCCCGCCGCCATTGACCAGTTGAAGACCCTTGCGGGGCAGCTCAATCTCCCCGTCTATCCTTCTACGGTCAATCAGCGTCCCGAAGACATTGTCAAGGAGGCGCTCCCATTCGCCCGCCAACACCAGTGCGATACGCTGCTGATCGACACGGCCGGCCGACTGCACATCGATTCCGAGCTCATGGCGGAGCTCGGTCGCCTCAAGCAAACCTTGACTCCCTCCGAAATCCTCCTGGTTGCGGACTCCATGACGGGTCAGGATGCGGTGCAGGCCGCGAGTGCCTTCCATGAGGCTCTGACACTGACAGGGGTGGTCCTCACCAAGTTGGATGGCGACGCGCGCGGGGGGGCGGCCCTTTCGATCCGCTCGGTTACCGGGTGTCCCATCAAGCTGATCGGTATCGGGGAAAAGCTGGATGCCCTCGAGGTGTTCCACCCGGATCGGATGAGCTCGCGTATCCTCGGCATGGGGGATGTGCTCTCGATCATCGAGAAGGCCCAGGAGGCTTTTGATGAAAAGGAAGCCGTGGAGCTGGCTCGAAAGTTCCGCGAGGATACGTTCTCGCTGGAGGATTTTCGCGATCAGCTGCGCCAGGTGAAGAAGCTTGGCTCCATTCAGCAGATCTTGGGGATGCTGCCCGGGATGGGGATGCTCAAAGACCTCAAGAAGATGCAGGTGGATGAACGGGAATTCGTTCGCATGGAGGCCATCATCAATTCGATGACCCGGCCCGAGCGGCAGAACGTGGATCTCATCAACGGAAGCCGGCGTCGCAGGATCGCCAATGGGAGTGGGACGACGGTGGCCGATGTGAACCGGTTGCTCAAGAGCTACGAAGAAGCCCGTCGGATGATGCGACAGGTGGTGGGGGGCGGAGCGACGAAGAAAAAGAAGGGGAAATCCAAGCGTAAGAAGGCATTTTTCCCTTTCTAAAATCATGCCAGTGGAGTATATGGGAGCTTTTCAGGGAGACTCGCCAGTGGTGAAGGATCGACGCTGGCACATGGAATGAAGAAGTTGCTGCTTAGCAGGAGGTTTGGAGCACGTTATGGCGGTTCGCATTCGTTTAGCCCGTCGGGGCAGGAAGAAAAGGCCAGTTTACAAGATCGTTGTGGCAAATTCGGAATCTCCACGGGATGGTCGTTTCATCGAGAGCATCGGCCTCTACAATCCGCTGCCTGAGGCTGCCGATGTCACCATCAACCCGGAGAGGCTTCAGTACTGGCTTCAGCAGGGTGCAAAGCCCACTGATACCGTGCGTAACCTGATTCGCAAGTACGCGGTTGGGACTGTGAGTTAGACTTCGTGAGTGAGTTCATTGCGGCGCATGCAATCCGGAGGTCACCATGTTGAAGGAATTGATCGAGTTTATGGCACGGGCATTGGTAGACAATCCTGAGAAAGTGAAGGTCTCCGAGATCGAAGGTGAGCAGACTTCTGTGATCGAATTACGAGTAGCCAAAGAGGATTTGGGCAAAGTGATTGGGAAACAGGGTCGCACCGCCCGGGCCATGCGAACAATTCTTAGCGCCGCCTCCACGAAAATCCGGAAACGGGCCGTTTTGGAAATCATTGAATAGACCATGGGAGAGGTTCACCTGGTGGCCGTGGGGAGAATCGCACGAGCCCACGGGGTTCGGGGAGCCGTCAAGGTCTTCGCCTATGGGGAAACGCTGCGGGGTCTAAGCCCGGGGTCGGAGATTTCGGTCCGCCACCCGTCCGGGGGCCCGGCATCGAAGCTGACCATGGCCGAGGTCAAGCCTCAGGGGAGACACCTCCTGATCCGCTTCGAGGGGATCTTCGGGATGGAGTCGGCGCAAGATCTGGCTGGGGCGGATCTCCTCGTCACCGAGGACCAGTTGCCATCCCTTGATGAGGGTGAGTTCTACCATTACCAGCTCATCGGGCTGGACGTCGTCACCACGCAGGGAAAGCCCGTAGGAACCATCCGTTCCATCATGGAAACGGGCAGCCACGACGTCTATGTTGTCGAGCGTCAGGGCGGAGAAGCCCTGATTCCCGCCGTGGAAGAGATCATCCGGGAGATCGACCTCAAGGAGCGCCGGGTGGTGATCGACCCCCCGGAAGGGCTGATCGATGATCTTTGACATCTTGACGATTTTTCCCGAAATGTTTGAGTCTCCGCTTCGGGCCAGCATTCTCGGGAAAGCCTCCGAAAGAGGGCTCGTCCAGATCCATCTGCGCAACATCCGTGACTATGCGGTCGACAAGCACCAGATGACCGACGACCGGCCTTTTGGAGGCGGCGAAGGCATGGTGATGAAGCCGGAGCCCATCGCCGCGGCGCTGGAAGATTTGAAACGGAGTGGCCCGGCTCCCTGGGTGGCGCTCATGAGTCCCCAAGGGAGGTTGTTTACTCAGGAAACGGCCTGGAAGCTCAGCAGACTGCCCCGGCTGGTCTTGATCTGTGGCCGCTACGAGGGTGTGGACGAGCGGATAGCCGAGCACTTCGTCGACGAGCAGCTCTCGATCGGTGATTTCGTGCTCACGGGGGGTGAGATGGCCGCCATGGTCGTCGTCGATGCCGTAACCCGGCTTATTCCGGGGGTTCTGGGCAATCAGGCCTCGGCTTCGATCGAGTCGTTCACGGGACCCCTGCTGGAGTATCCGCATTATACGAGGCCCCAGGTGTTCATGGGGCACCGGGTTCCCGAGATCCTGCTTTCGGGCAACCACGTGGCCATCGAGCAGTGGCGCAGGGGGATGGCGCTCGTCAGGACACGGGAGCGGAGGCCGGACCTCTTTGAGCGGTTGCAGCTGAGCGATTCGGATCGCAAGCTGCTTGATCAAGCGGAGCGGGAGCTGCAACGTGCCCGCTCGGATGCCTTGACGGCGGCAGGCTGAACCGATGGGACTCCTCTACCTCGCACTGGTGCATCACCCTGTCGTGAACCGTAGGGGCGAGGTCGTGGCATCGGCCGTGACCAACCTGGATTTGCATGACTTGGCGCGGACCGCGCGTACGTATGAGCTTCCCGCGTGCTTCATCGTGACCCCCTTGGAAGACCAGCAGGCGCTGATAGGCGAGCTGATCAGCCATTGGTGTACGGGGGTGGGCAGGGAGCTGCACCCGGATCGGGCCTTGGCGTTGGATTTGCTCCGCATCGAGTCGAGTATCGAGGGGGCCTGCCAGGCGATCGAAACGGAAACGGGGGCAAAACCGCGACTCTGGGTCACTTCGGCTAAGCAATCGATGAAAGGTTTGGGATTGTCGGATGCCAGGGAGCTGCTGGCAACGTCGGAGACTCCGGTCGTGTTGCTCCTGGGAACGGCCTGGGGCTTGGCCCCGTCGGTTCTGGAGGGTGCGGATGGTCTTTTGGAGCCGATCCGAGGGAAGGGAGACTACAATCACCTCTCCGTCCGGTGTGCGGCGGCTATTCTGCTCGATCGGCTGCTGGGTGAGTGGGGGTAGGTAACCAGAACGGCAAGGAATAGCGACGAGGGCGACGGGAACAAGGGCAATCACCTCGTCTGCTGGTGTATGCAAGCAAGGATTTTTGGGGAGTGTTGAGCAATTTTGGGACTGTTGAAGGAGCAGAAAATGGGCATGACTGTAACCGAGCTGATCGATCGTGAAAATATGCGGATGGATATTCCCGGGTTCCGGGTGGGGGATTCCGTTAAGGTCCACGTTAAGATTCGTGAGGGTGAAAAGGAGCGCATCCAGATTTTCGAAGGCGTCGTGATTCGCCATCACCGAGGCAGAATGGGTGCCACCGTCACGGTTCGCAAGGTGTCTTACGGTGTTGGTGTGGAGCGCATTTTCCCCGTTCACTCTCCACAGATCGACAAGATCGAGGTCCTCCGCCGTGGTCGTGTCCGTCGTTCCCGGCTGTATTACCTGCGCCAGCGCGTTGGAAAGGCGGCTCGTATCCAAGAGGAGCGCTAAGCGTGTGGAAAGCCTTGAACACCCTGCCTGTTGCGGACATGAAGTTCCACGAAGAGGACGCACGCAGGCAGGGTTTTTCTGTCATTGCGGGTCTCGATGAGGCGGGAAGAGGGCCTTTGGCCGGTCCCGTGGTCGCCGCGGCAGTGCTGCTGCCGCCCGACATCGACCTCCCCGGGGTGCGTGATTCGAAGCAGCTCAATGCGAGGCAGCGCGAAACCCTCTGTGCAACGATCTTCTCAACCGCCAGAGCCATCGGAATCGGCAGCATCGAAGCGGCGAAAATCGACCGGATCAACATCCTGCAGGCGACCTTCCAGGCGATGCTCCTTGCCGTGCAAGGCCTCCCGCTCTCTCCTGATCTTCTGCTGATCGACGGACCCTACCGTCTCCCTCTCCCCATCGCTCAGGCCGGAATTCCCGGTGGAGATCGCAAGAGCGTTTCCATCGCGGCTGCGTCCATCGTGGCCAAGGTGCATCGGGACAGGATCATGCAAGCCTATCACGTCCTCTATCCCGGCTACGGCTTCGATCGGCACAAGGGGTATGGCACTGCCACGCATCTTGAAGCGATCCAACGGCTAGGCCCATGCCCCCTCCATCGCAGAAGCTTCAGGGGCGTGTGCCGGTCCTCGTGAGGGGAAAGATCCCACTGCATGAGAACGCGCATCGATAAAGGCAAAAGAGGGGAGGACATCGCTGCCACCTTCCTCAAGGAGCAGGGGCTCCAGCTTCTGGAGCAGAACGTGCGCTGTACGTTCGGCGAGATCGATCTCGTGGCCAAGGACGGGAGAACCTTGGTCTTCGTGGAAGTGAGATCCCGCACCGGGAGCAGGTTCGGTCTTCCGCAGGAGTCCGTTTCCGCCGCAAAACAACGCCGTCTCACCCAGTTGGCCAAATGGTATCTGCAGCGCCATCGCCTGGAAAACCAGCCGGCCCGGTTCGATGTGGTCGCCATCCGCTGGGCTGTTGAAAAACCTGACATCACATGGATTCCAAATGCATTCGAAGCGCGGGAATGATGAGGGCACCGCGACGGTTGACGCACGAGGAGCCCTTTACCTTGTCTCGAC
>CALBZH010000090.1 GCA_937889795.1 uncultured Syntrophobacteraceae bacterium
CAGCTCGGCTGGCCCCCTCAACACGGGGGGGCGTGGAGGGGCCGTTCCCCGGGAATGGAAAAAGATCGCAGCAGAAGACCCCACCCGTTTCGCCAAGCTGCAGCAAGACTTCATCGCGGAAACCCACTACATTCCCGCTCTCCAGGAGATCCAGGAGCGAACAGGGGTAGACGTTCAGGATCAGTCGAAGGCTCTGCAGGAAGTTCTGTGGAGCACTGCCGTCCAGCACGGCCCTCGAGGCGCCGCGCGCATCTTTTCCAAAGCCATCGGCAACGGAAGACCTTCCATGGCCAACGGAATGCAAAATGAGCAGAAGCTCATCCAGAAGGTGTACGCCGCACGGGGCACACAATTCGGAGGCTCCAACGCCAGGGTGGCTTCGGCGGTGCGCCGGCGATTCGAGGAGGAGAAGGACATGGCCATCGAGCTACTGAACGGGGCAGCCTCACGCAGCTTCAGAGCGTGAGACCCGGCTCCAAGGTCAACCAGGGCATGTGTGGGAAAGCATGTCTAAACAGGCTGGTTTACGCGGGGGGGTAAAGCCCTGGGGTGACCCCCACCTGCACCACGTTGGCACTGCCGCGCCGAGAGCGAACAGCGCCAACGTGGAACGACGATCTGAGAGCTACCCCAGGGCCTTGGCGAGATACTCGAAAATGTCCTTAACGGTGCGGATCTTTTCAGCGTCCTCGTCGGGAATCTCGATATCGAAGGCTTCTTCAAGGGCCATCACCAGCTCCACGACGTCCAGGGAGTCCGCGCCGAGGTCGTCGATCACATGCGCCTCGGCGGTGACCAGCTCCTTCTCGACACCCAGCTGGTTCGTGATGATATCCACTACCTTGCTTTCGATTGCATTCTTATCCATTCTCTTTTCTCCTCCTAATCGGGTCTAAGCCTGGTTGGCATGCTTCACAAAGCCATAGAACAATACTTCCATCACCGTCGGCAATTCGTCCACCAGTGAGTACGAACAGTCACTGGCAACCCACTTCTGAATCACTCCATGGATGAATCCCATGACGCCGTAAAAAACCGTCTGGAAATCCACTTCCTTCAAAACACCCTTCTGAGTCGCCCGATAGATCTTCCGTTTCAGAACCGGAATCCGTCTCATAACGGTTTTCACGTAAACATCCTGGAACTCGCGCCCCATATCTCCGCGCTGTTGGACAACCACACGATAGAGCCGCTCGTTGCGATCGAAGAACTCGAAATAGATGCGCAGATACTTGGAGATCATCGTGAGCACGTCGTCCTGGCCGTCCAGAACCGCATTGGCCTGCTGCTCAAGCTCCTCCAACCGGGAGCGAACCAGCTCGTTGAACAGCGTTTCCTTGTTAGCGAAATAGCGATAGAGAGTCCCCTTTCCCAAACCGGCTCCCTCCGCGATTTCATCCACGGTCGCCTGGTGGAATCCCTTCTCGGAGAAAACATCCAAGGCAGCATCCAGGATCCTCTCCCGCGTGGAGCTGCGCCCCGCCGGCGAGCGTGGTCCCTCGTCAGCATCGGCATCCAGAAGCAACACTTCCAGCGCCCTCGCGTAAAGCCGCTCCGGCTCGATCCCCTGCTGAATGCCCATGTGGCGGAGAGCCTCCATCAGGCGCGACACGGCGTGAACCTGTTGTCCACCGGCCTGCTTGACGGCCTCCCGAGCGTCGACGAGCCAGCGGACGAGCCCTTCCAGCGCATCGGCGGGTGATCGTTTCGGGGGGAGGAGTCGCTTAAGCTGATCGGCAATGGATTGAACCTCGTCCCGTCCCTGGACGAGCTTACGAAGGGCGATGCTCAACGCCTGCTGTTTTCGTTCTGGATTCACGTCACTCCTCACCCGCAGCCATCTGACGGACTGGTCAGTCATAAAGCAGAGAACCAGGGAAGTCAAGCACGATGTGGGGCCCCACTCGAGTCGAATTCAAGGTCAGCAGACCCGAGCACAGTCTGCCTTTCCCCGCTTCGTCACAAGGTGGGATCGTAGACTTGATAGGAATTCGCTCGGGGATAGGAGGAAGCTCGAACGATCACCTCCAGAGTACCGGAAGTCAACGGCAGCTCGCCCAGTGCGTCCATCTCGACAAAGGCGCAATGCAGCGCGTCCGAAGCGGGCGTCGGCTCACCGCCGCGATATAGGCATAGAAAATCCAGCAAGACATAATGATACAGGGGGCGCCCATTCTCGTCCGGAATCACGCGGTCAAGCGCAGCCACCAAGTCCCCGACGTCGATCTCGAGTCCCACTTCCTCCCGAACCTCCCGTCGGATGGCGTCGCCGAGGGACTCCCCGACTTCGACAAGGCCGCCCGGCACAGACCACTTCCCGTAGGAGGGCTCGCTCCCGCGCTGCACCAGCAGAACCTGGGTGCCTCTGAAGATGATCGCTCCCACGCCAACCAAGGGGTACTCTGGGTAGACCCGGCTCAATCTATTTCCCCGCGATCGCATCGATCCATGAATTCCTCCAAAGTCTTCCAGCACTGGAGCCCATCTCGAGAACCCGCTACGGCTTGCAGCGACGACACGGGCTCAGCCCCTCCAAGAGAGCAGCCCAACGAGTCTCGAGGCGGATCGCGTGGTGTGCGCTCGTAGACCTTCCATAGCGACATCCCGGCCGATGAAAGATCCCTGTACCCCGATTAACGATGTAAAAACGGGCGGGTCTCACCGAGCAGGCACCCCACATTCCTCGACGGCTCTCGATTGCCTCCCGTTGCAGAGCCACATAGTCTTCCAAGCGGGCAAAGCCGTCCGCGGTTCGGAAGACATGGGCATAGCCTCCACGAATCAACTCTCCATTGACCGAGCGTCCGTCGCCGGACGTCACGTAGGCCAGGAGACGCCCATGGCGATCCGTCGTTTCGCGGTCGTAATGCAACGAGACCTTCTTGTGAAGAACGAGCTCCCGGTTGGCTCTCTTGGCTTCTTCGGAGAAACAGTCACCGGCTGTCCCATCGTGCTCGACTTCCGGAGCGTCCAGACCGAGATAACGCACCCGTTGGCCGGATTGCAGCTGCACCGTGTCGCCGTCAAAGACGGCGGCAACAATCCCTGAGGTCGGCAGCCCTCCAGTAGATGACCGCGACCCGATGGCCCAGGCCGACCCGACAAGCAGGATCACCAAGGCCCCGGCCAGACGATGGCAGTTCGTCCATCCAAGGTTGAGTGCTGCCTTTCGAAGGAAAATCATGAGACGGCGTCTTTCCTGCAGGAGTCGCGCTCTGATTTCATAACGCCCGGACTTGTACCATTGGCCGTGTCTCCTGACTATCGTTTTGTGGGCACGAACGACAACGTGAGACTCCGAAAATCCTTGACGCATACGGTCTGCATGCTATTTATGGATGGGAGTCGTACAAGGCTTCTGGAGCCCGTTCCACCACCGCCTTACAACCACTTTGAAAACCTCTCCGCCGCAGTGACACCGCCCTGTCACGTTGATCCGGAGGTTCTGTTCATGTGCAAGCAATCTGGAGCCGTTCTGGCCCTCCTGGTTTTGACCCTCTCTGCCATGGTATTCCTGGCGGAGCCGAGAGCCGACGAAAACGGTTCGACCGTTCCGCCGTCGCAACACACCCCCAGCGATTCGAATTCCCTGAAGCTGCTGCTAAGCCAGGCAGTAATGGGAGAAAAAGTCGAAAACCTTCTGCCGGTTCGGCCCGCCATTGCCTTCTCGGTGGGAATCGGCCAAGTCTATTGTTTCACTGCTTTTGACCCTGTACCACAACCCACGGTGGTCTTCCATCGCTGGTTCCATCGGGACGAGCTCAGCACGCAGACTCGCCTGCGCCTTTATCCCCCCAAGTGGTCGACGTATAGCGTCATCCAGCTCAGAGAAACGGATAAAGGCCCGTGGCGCGTGGAAATCAGCGACCAGGAAGGCCACATCTTCAGCATCCTACGATTCAGCATCACCGACTAGCGCCATTGCCGCGATAGGCAACTGACAGGATCATCATGACGGACCTGCTCAAGATCGTCAGCTCATTTCGCTGGCAGGATGCTGTGGATATCATCATCAACAGCTACATCCTGTTCCGCGTCTATGTACTGTTTCAGGGGACGAATGCCTTCCGCGTACTGGTGGGAATAACGTCGCTTTGGCTGCTTCAGGAGGTCGCCGCCTCTTTGGGCCTCATCCTGACGAGCTGGGCGGTTCGGGGCATTACGACGGCAGCCGCCATCATCATCATCGTGGTCTTCCGCAACGAGATTCGTACGGCTCTGCAGGCCAGAAACCTCAAGGCTTTCCTTTGGGGAACGCCCCACAAGGAGCAGATCTCTCCCCTGTCGAGCATCACCGATTCCATCTACCAGATGGGGAAGAAGCGTATCGGGGCCCTGCTCGTCTTTCCTGGAAAGGAGGACCTCGCGGAGGTCATTCACGGGGGCATCCCCTGGGACGGCAAAGTCTCGCAGGAAATGCTGCTCAGCATCTTCTGGCCCAAGAACCCCGTTCACGACGGAGCGATCATCATCCAGGGGTCTAGGGTGATCGAAGTCGGTGTGCTGCTTCCGCTATCCCAGCGGTCAGACCTTCCCACCTTTTACGGGACTCGTCACCGAGCCGCCGCCGGTCTTGCCGAGCGAACCGACGCGCTCGTGGTCGCCGTTTCCGAGGAGCGCGGTCGCGTCACGGTCGCTAAAGACCACTGGATCAAGCCTGTCCCACAGCCCGAGGACCTGGCCCAGATCCTCAAGAAGCATTTCAACCTTTCCGATGGACTTCCGGAAAAAGAGCAGAAGCGTGAACGGGTCAAGCAAATCCTTGCAGGGGTGATGTCTCTGCTCATCATGACCGGCATCTGGTTCGGGTTCACGCGGAGCTATGACACCATCACCGCGCTGAACGTGCCCATTGAGTATGTCAACCGCCCCCCCAATTTTGACATTCTGGATGCTTCGACAGACGAAGTCCGAGTACAGCTTTACGGGTCAAGCGCCCTGATCAAGTCCTTGCGCGCGGGACAGGTGCACATACGCGTCGACCTTAAGAAGGCGACGGAAGGAACAAACATGTTCCCCATTACCCAGGACAACATCGTCCTTCCTCCCGGCGTCTTTTTGAACAAGGTAAGCCCGCCCACTGTTGAAGTAGCCCTTGATATCCCGGTCTCAAAGGAGCTCCCCATCCAGATCGACTGGGTCGGAAAGCTGCCAGAAAACCTGGCCCTGGTGCAGACGTCAACCGTGCCGGAAAAGATCAAGGTGATCGGCGGCAGCAAGATCCTGGAGAAAGTGCACACGATTTACACGACTCCGGTGCGCTTGGACGACCTGACCAGACCGGGAACGCTGACGACTTCCCTCGTCTTGACCCCGCCCTCGCTCAAGCTAGCCACAGGAACCGCGGATCGGGTCACAGTGAATTACACCATCGTTGAGAAATCGGCTTTGGAGAAGAAGTAAGACTGTGGACGACCCCAGCCGCTAGCCGGAGTAGACGCCGTTTTTGAGGGAGCAGATCATGCGGTTGGCTCGCTCCTCCACGTCAGGCATCATGGCCGACAGGACGCGAAGCGACGTCAGTACCTTCTTGCTCTGCAGTTTGTGAGGAATATTCAGGGCAGGGTGATCGAGGAACTGAAGAATCTCGTCAACCACACTCACTTTGTCCGCCGTGTAATCCACGTAAGCCAGGCGCTGCCAAGGCTCCCTGAGGTCTCGCGGCAGGTGGGTCATCCGCTCGGCCAAGGTTGTGTCCTTTCCGAGAGGGATCACACGCTCAAGACGGTCCAACAGCTCGAGTACGCGCTTGTCGTCCTCCTGCCAGACCGATGATTCCACCAGGAGGCGCTGCCATTTAGGGCGGATCTTGTGAAGCACCCATTTTTCGGCGATCTCAGGCATGAGCGGCATGACCGCCATCTCACGCTGAACGTTAAGAAGCTGCGTCGAGACATCCCGCAAGCCATGAGCCCCGTTCAAGGAGCTAATCCGAGACTCAAGCATGCTGTTCAGCGATCCGAGGACGGTCCTCTTGTTCTCCAGGTCGGGAAAGGCTTTTTCGATTTCAGCCTCCCACTGCTCCCTCAGATAGCTGATCTCCGCGTTGATGGCGGAACTGGTGAATCCGAGCTTCATGAGCGTATTGCGAAGCTCGTGCGCCAGAACGTTGCACGTCTGTAGTCGTTGACGGGTCAGATTTTCCTGAGCTTCCACCAGGGTTTCTCGGATATGAAGGGAGAGGAGCTCGGTGCCGAGAGTGCGGGAGAGAAGCTTGATCATCTTGGTGGAGCGGTCGCCGCGCCTGATCTGGTAAGGCTTGAAGTGGATCTTGATGACCGCTGCCACGACAAACTTGCTGTCCTGCCAGATGGGCTTGCCATGGAAGTCCAATGGATACTCGGGCTCGCACGGCTGGTTCCAAAACAGGTCGGACTTGAGGACCAGGACGGGCTCCATGTGGTGAAAGTCTTCGATTTCACCACTCAATTGCTTCCGGACGCTGCGGTTGTCCTCGTAGGGATTGTCTGCCGTCCAGCTCTTCTGCCTTTCAACACACCAAGCCATTGCCTCCAGCACATTGCCCGGCCGGTCGCGGTACTGCTCCCACATCTTGCCTGGTGCATTGTAATCCGAAGCCTCGGGCAAACCCCAGTGGATTTGCCCCGTCCCTTCCTCTCGAACACCGGAGGTAACGCGAACGGCTTGCAGGGCGGGCATAGGACCGATCCGATAGATCGTTCCCTTGGTGGAGTTCTCGAGACTCAAGAGAATCGTCTCGATCAGATCCTTGCAGCGCCTTTCAAGGACATCATTGCTGATGAGCATCCAAGTTCCCCTGTTCCCTCGCTCATAAACACCACCGGAGCCAGCAATTCAATTTATCGTTTAATCAGGGAAGCGTCAACTCGTTTTGTGAATAAGAGCACGTGGGAAACGCGTAACCGATGCGGGGGACCTTAGCTCCAGCATCCCGTGAGCATCCGTGTTTCAAATCAATCGAGCTCAGGGCCCGAATGGATGCCGAATCAAGATGGTCTCGTCCCGACCAGGGCCCACCGAGACGATCTCGAGCGGAACTCCTGAGATTTCTTCGACCGCCTTCAAATACCGTTTGGTATTTTCCGGCAGATCATCGAACCGGCGCACTTGACGGATGTCCGCCTCC
>CALBZH010000091.1 GCA_937889795.1 uncultured Syntrophobacteraceae bacterium
CTTTCCACGGCCAACATCATCGGCATCAAGCCGGGAGACATCCACAACAATCTGAGCCAGCCTGGATGGGCCAAGTGGGCCTGGAGCTGTGTCTTCGCCCCGCTCAACGTCGGGGCGACCACCGCCGGATTCTACTATCCGGGTAGGCTGGACATCGAGAGATATCTCGGGGCAGTGGACCGCTGCAGGGTGAGCACCTTCTGCGCTCCCCCAACGGCCTGGAGGGCTTTCATGCTTGCAGACCTGAGCAAATTCAAATTCGAGGCACTGAGAGAATCGGTGAGCGCGGGCGAGCCCCTCAACCCTGAGATCATTCAGACCTGGCAGCGATACACCGGAAGCGAGATCCGCGACTTTTACGGGCAGACCGAATCCACGGCCATGATCGGCAATCCGCCGTGGAACAAGGGCAAGATCGTCCCAGGCTCCTTCGGGCAGCCGCACTTCCTTTATGATATCGCCATCGTGGATGATGATGGAAAAGAGATCACCCAGGCCGACGACGTGGGCCATATCGCGGTGAGACTCGACCGCTGGAGGGCCACGGGTCTCTTTACCGAGTACCTGGGAAGCCCCGAGAAGATGAAAGATGTCTTTCGCGGCAACTACTACTACACGGGAGACCGGGCTTCCTTCGACGAGAAGGGCAACTGGTGGTTCGTGGGACGGGCCGACGACGTCATCAAGTCCTCAGACTACCGAGTGGGTCCCTTCGAGGTCGAGAGCGCCCTGGTCGAGCACCCGGCAGTCGCCGAGGCTGCTGTCGTCGGGAGCCCAGATCCCAGGCGGTATCAGCTCGTGAAAGGCTTTGTCATCCTCAAGCCCGGCTATGAGCCGTCCCCCGACCTGGCATGTGACCTGTTCAAGCACTGCACGAACGTTCTCGCCAAATTCAAGATCCCGCGCATCCTCGAATTCGTCCCCGAGGTGCCCAAGACCCTGAGCGGGAAGATCCGCCGCGTGGAGCTTAGGCAAAACGAGGTCGCGGGCAAGGAGAAGGGCGTTCGGGGGGAGCATGAATACTTCCACCACGAGTTCCCTCAGCTGAAATCTTAAGTGTCGTGGCAGAGGTTCTTTGACCTTTCTTCCTCCCGGATCTCAATTCCCCGTTCGTCCGGAGCTACCGAAGGGCGAACGGGATACTGCCGATGGATCTTGTCCAAGGGAGTAGAGGCTCGATACATCAACAAGAGCAGCTCGGTGCGCCAGAATGTCAGAAAGCTTCTGCTCGCATACGTGGAAACGGGGCTGTATCTGCCCTTGGAATTTCTTGACCCGTGAAGCAAATCGTAGTAATCAATAGTAACTGATCGTTTACTTACTTTTTGCGCTGTGGCGGACCCGGATGAGGCAATCATGGATCAAAACATAGCTCTTTTCAGTCCGTTGAAGCTTGAGGGCATTGAGCTCAAAAACCGCATCACCATGGCGCCGCTCTTTCTCGGCTACGCCCATGCGGACGGCACGGTGAGCCCGCTTCTGCTCGACCATTACGGGGCCATGGCGATGTCCGGCGCTGCAATGATAGTGGTCGAAAACGCCGCCGTGCATCCTTCCGGCCTTGGATCTCCCTTCGTGCTGAGAATCGATGAGGATAGGTACCTTTCGGGGCTCTCCACGCTTGCCAAAGCCATCCAAAAGGAGGGTTCGCTGGCCGTCCTTCAGATCAATCACGCCGGCCGGTACGCCTTCACGCCCGAAAGGATCGCCCCGTCGCCGGTGCTTACGGGGGACGTGGTTCCACGGGAGATGACCGTCGAGGGAATCCATCGCATGGTCCAAGCCTATGCTTCCGCCGCACGGCGTGTGAAAGAGGCGGGATTTGACGGTGTCGAGATTCACGGCGGAACCGGCTACCTGCTTGTGCAGTTTCTGTCGCAACGCACCAACCGGCGCACCGATGAATTCGGAGGGAGCCTCGAGAACCGCACGCGTTTTCCCCTGATGGTGGTTGACGCCGTGCGGGTTGCCGTGGGTCCGGACTATCCGGTAGGCTACCGCTTCCTGGCCGATGAATGGCTCCCTCAGGGACTTCATACCCTGGAGACTTCCTACCTTGCCATGGAGCTCGAAAAGCGCGTGTTAGCTTATTTGTCCGTCATGGCCGGAACTTACGACTCCTTCTTTCTTCCCGACTATCTCGATCAGGAAAGAAAAGAAGGCTACATGGCGCACTTTGCAGGAGCCATCAAGGCAGCCGTTCCGCACACACCGATCATCGCGGCCGGGAGGATTCAAACGCCTGCCACCGCCGTGAAGATCCTCGAGGAGGGTACAGCGGACCTCATCGGACTTGCCAGGGTCCTGTTTGCCGATCCTCTATGGGTGAAAAAAGCAGCCGGTATCGTGAAAGAGCCCATCAATTCCTGCGAGGCCACCTGCTCGTTTTGCATGAAGCGGGTCATGAGCGGAAAGCCGGCCTTCTGCGCGAGGTGGGAAAAGACCATCTGGGAGGCATTTCTAGCTCGGCTCAATGAGCCTGGAGCCATGGAAAGTGAGTGGGAATAGGCTCCATACAGGATCGGAAAGGCAACAGCACATGGAGTCCAATGGATGCTGAGGTAACGGGAGTCATCTTGTCCAGGAAGTACGTACGAACGCTCCGGGAGAAAGGTACCTGTCGTGTGGCGTGCCCTGGGAAATATTTCTTGAAATGGAAAGCGATGTGTCGGGAAGCTTCCTTGAAAGGAAAACCTGACGCTTACTTATGAAGCCTGATGGGTAATGGGTCGAATATGAAGGCATTCCCGTTTATTTGTGCAAGGAAGGACAACTCTGATGTCGTGCCGCGCATCAGACGATGCGTTGTAGCTGCATTCACCGTTGCTTTTGTTGGTGTCATCGGGTTTCCGTTTGTCTTGCCCGCCGCAGGAAGAACGCCGATGGAGGTGGTTCGGGCCGGTTCGGAGCGGGGGCTCGACATCATCAAGGGCGCACTCTCGGGCGGTGGTCCCAGTCTAAGGGACCGCCGTCCGGAGATTCTCCGCATCATCGATGAATACTTCAATTTCGAAGAGATGGCCCGGCGTTCCCTGGGCCGACCCTGGAAAGACCAGTCTCCCGAGAGCCAGCGAGAGTTTGTCGGCCTCTTCAAGCAGCTCCTTTTCAATGTCTACGTCTCTCGAGTGGAAGCGGCGACTGCTCCGGACACCCGAATCGCTTATGAAGAGGAAAAGATCGAGGGCGATTATGCCATTGTTGGAACACGTGTAACGAGTCGGAATCAGCGTGACGTCCAGATCGAATACCGGCTGCGGCTCGAGAACGGACAATGGCAAGCCTACGACGTTATCATTGAGGGAATAAGCCTTGTGAACAACTACAGGCAACAATTCAGCTCTATTTTGAGTAACGAGTCTTTCAGAGAGCTACTGAATCGGTTGCGCGCGAAAGTCGCGGAGCAGTAGGATTTTGGGGCGACCTCCATCACGGGAAAACCTTCACATTGAAGCTATGCTGAGGTGATGTTTGTCTTGAATGAACTTTTCAGAGAAGAGCAAGGACCTGAGGGAACAAGCGCTCTGGGCTAAGTAATTGGTAGAGAGAGCATTTCATCCTTGGCGAAGGGGAATCG
>CALBZH010000092.1 GCA_937889795.1 uncultured Syntrophobacteraceae bacterium
GTATCCGCCGTCATGTCCGGTGTCATGATCAAGACCGGGATTTACGGACTGCTCCGAACCCTCACCTTCCTGGGAGCCCCTGCGCCTTGGTGGGGATGGCTGCTCATCGGAATCGGTCTGGCCTCGTGCATTCTCGGGGTGCTCTTCGCCATCGCCCAACATGACCTGAAGCGGCTCCTGGCTTACCACAGCGTGGAGAACATCGGCATCATCGCCCTGGGACTGGGCTTGGGCCTGCTGGGCGCGGCGCTGAATGCGCCCGCTCTGGCCGTTCTCGGACTCGCTGGCGGATTGCTGCACGTGATCAACCATGCCCTCTTCAAGGGACTGTTGTTCCTCGGAGCGGGCGCCGTGCTTCACGCGACCGGAACCCGGGAGATCGACCGCCTGGGCGGGCTCATCAAGCGCATGCCCTGGACCGCCGGAACGTTTCTCGTTGGCGCGGTGGCCATATCCGGACTGCCGCCCCTGAACGGCTTCATCAGCGAATTTCTCATTTATTTCGGAGCATTTCGCTCTGTGGGAGCCTCTGGGGCCGCAGCCGCTGGCGCGGGGGTGATCATCGGCCTGGCTCTCATCGGCGGACTCGCGGCGGCCTGCTTCACGAAAGCGTTCGGGATTGTCTTCCTGGGAGAGCCGAGAAGCGAGCAGGCCTCTCACGGGCATGAAGCAACATGGACCGAGCGGTTTGCCATGCTCATCCTCGTGGCCGGGTGTGTCGCAATCGGAGCATTCGCACCCTACGCCGCTTCCGTGATGAGCCATGCCGTCGGGATCGTCACGGGGCTGGCGCCTGCGGAAGTGCAATCTCAATTGTCCTCCGCGACGGGGCCCCTCTCCGGAATCGTGCTCCTGTCCGCACTTTTTGTTGGGGCCATCGTCGCGCTCGCTTTGACGCGCTCCCGGCTCCTCGCGGGCCGAGCCGTCACGGAGAGCGGCACGTGGGATTGCGGCTACACCCGCCCGTCGGCCAGCATGCAGTACACGGCGTCTTCTTTCGCCCAGCCCCTGACAAAGATGTTCGAGACGTTCCTGGGCCCGAGAACGAAATGTGAACAGCCCGACGAGCTGTTTCCGGTTCACGCGAGCTTTCATTCGGAAACGGAAGACCTTTTCGGTCACAAGCTGTACCGCCCCCTCTTTCTCGGAGTCGAGCGGCTGGCCCTGGCCCTTCGCTTCCTCCAGGCGGGTCGGGTACAGCTTTACATTCTGTACATCGGCCTCACCCTTCTGCTCCTGTTGATCTGGAACCTGAGGTGACCATGAATTCCATCTCCCTGGCGATTCCTGTTCTGGCGCTGATCCTGGCTCCCCTGCTGACGGGCGTCATCAATCGGGTGAAGGCCCTTTTTGCCGGACGCGACGGGCAGCCATTGCTGCAGCTTTACTACGACCTGGCCAAGCTCCTGAGAAAGGGCGCGGTGTACAGCCGCACGACCAGCTGGGTCTTCCGGGCGGGTCCCGTGGTGGGGTTGGCGTCGGCCATAACGGCTTTGTTCGTGCTCCCTTTGGGGGGTGTCGCCGCACCGTTGAGCTTCGCGGGCGATGCGATCATGCTGGCCTATCTCTTAGGTATCATGCGCTTTTTCACCGTCATCGCGGCCCTGGACACGGGATCCGCTTTTGAAGGGATGGGGGCCAGCCGCGAGGTGCAGTTCTCGGCGCTGGCGGAGCCGACCCTTCTCCTGGGACTGGCGGCCGTGGCCCACGCAGGGGCAGGCTCGGCACCGGGCGGCCTGGCTCATTCGGGCGTCTTCTACTCGCTTTCTTCAATGGTCTCCCGGCTGTCCATCGACGCCTGGATGCAATCCGGTCCCGCCCTCCTGATGGTTGCCGCGGCTCTTGTCGTGGTGTTTCTCGCGGAAAACTCGAGGATCCCCTTTGACGATCCCAACACGCACCTCGAGCTGACCATGATCCACGAAGTGATGGTGCTCGATCACAGCGGGCCGGACTTCGCGATGATCCTCTATGGCGCTTCGCTCAAGATGTGGATTCTTGGATCGCTCATCGCGTCCATCCTCATTCCCGTGAGGACCGGAAACCCGTGGCTGGACGGCGCTGCCATCGTGGGGGGACTTTTCTTGCTGGCCGTGGTGACCGGTGTGGTCGAATCCATCATGGCCAGGCTTCGACTGCTTCGCGTGCCCCAGCTGCTGGTGAGTGCCGGGTTTCTTTCCTCCCTCGCGCTCGCGCTGATCCTGTGGAGCTGACATGAACCTGTTGATCGACACCGTCCTTGTTCTGCTCATCCTCACGAATCTCCGACTGATCGCGTCCAGCCGCATCGCTTCCTGCATCGACGTGGTGGCCATTCAGGGAATCCTGCTCGGCGTGCTTCCCCTGATGGTCGGCACGGACCACATCACCGTTCGCGCCTGCTTCCTCTCCGCGAGCACGATTCTGCTGAAAGGGGTCATCTTCCCCTGGCTGCTCCTTCGGGCGCTCCGGGCGGCCCACATCCATCGTGAAATGGAGCCGCTCGTGGGGTACACCACATCCCTCCTGATCGGCGCCCTGCTGCTGGCCCTGGCCATGTGGCTCGGAAGCCAGCTGCCGCTGCCGGTCCCCGCCGCGTCTCCCCTGGTGGTGCCGCTGGCCATGTACAACCTCATGATCGGGCTGTTTGCCATCGTGAGCCGGCGCAAGGCGATCACGCAAGTCCTGGGGTACCTGGTGATGGAAAACGGCATCTACGCCTTCGGGCTTGCGTTCGCCATGAGCGAGCCGCTGCTGGTGGAGCTCGGCATTCTGCTCGATGTGTTCATGGCCGTTTTCGTCATGGGCATCACGATCTTCCATATCAGCCGGGAGTTCGATCACATGGATACGGACAGGCTGACCATTCTGAAGGATTGAGGCTCCATGACGGTCGCATTGTTCCTCCTGCCGTGCCTCGCGGGCGCCGCGGCATTCTTCCTCCCCTCGGACCGGGTTCGCCGGGGACTGTTGCTCCTGACCGCCGTCATCCACACGGGACTGACGGGAGCCGCGTGGGTGTACCCGCCCGGTCCTGCCCTCGGGGGATGGCTTCTCCTCGATGCGCCCGGGCTGCTCTTTCTCAGCATCACCAGCGTGTTGTTTCTGGCGGCATCCTTTTACGGTCTCGACTACCTGCGGAAGGAAAACTGGGGTCGCCGCGAGGATT
>CALBZH010000093.1 GCA_937889795.1 uncultured Syntrophobacteraceae bacterium
AGCTTCATCAAAATGGCCCAGACGTCGGTTAGACCTCGCCGTGATCTGCTCGAGATCGATCCAGATTTGGAGCAGCTTGCTTTGCTGCTCGGCTGCCTTCCATTCCCCGCCGAGCAGGGCTGCCGCAACGTCTGCGTTGGAGGGCTCCTTGCCGCCAAGCATGGGCTCTATCAGGCTGGCGGTGCTCAACGCCTCCGACAGGGCTCTCGAGTAATCACCGAGCCATTCGAGGACTTCGCCGATGTTGCGCGTAACGGACGCCACCTGGAGGAGGTCCCCTTGTTGCCGGAATTCGTCCAGCGCCTGGTAGAGCGCCACCAATGCCTCCGGGTAGCGGCTCTGTGAGAGCAGCGACTGCGCACGCTGGCGGTGTCTCTCCGCAACGCCAGCCCCCGGAAGATACAGCTCGGAAAGCCTGATACCCTCCTCTCGAAGAGCCTCTGCCTGGCGATCTTCCCCCAGCCCTTCCAGCACGTCGGCCAAAGTCAGTTGGGCGTTCACGAGTGGCTCAACGATGGGAGGCAACTCGAGCGGGGAGTCCGCATAGTGACGATTGTTGAGCAGGGCGACCTGCAGCTGCTGATGGAGCACGTCGATGAGCTGGCGATAGGATTCGGCGGTCGCCTCAAGCAATCCGCGGGTCTTCTGTACATCGCTGGTGAAGAGAAGCGCGGTGACGCGTGACTGCAAGGCGATATACGTGCTCAGGATTTCAAGTTTGGTCGGGACAGTTGTTGGGCTCATGGTGAGCTCCTATCACCCAGGAATCCTCAAACTTGCGGCTGGATCGCCGAAGATCATATAATTCTGCGCGTCGCCGCGGATGATCCACGTGTCGACAAAACGCCTTTCCGTCTCCGGCGTCCACTTAAACTTTCCCCGCTGCAGCCTGTCATAAACGTTGTTGAGCATGACGTTGCAGACGCTGTATTTCTTGTTCATGTCCTCCATGGCCAGGCCGGAAGGTTGGACTTCCAGGAACTGGTTGACCGCGTGCAGGAAGGGCTGAATTCGAGCATGCCAGCGGTCCATGATGTGGGGATCGTCCTGATCGGTAAAACCGTGGAGGAAAGCGGTATCCAAATGCCCCACGTAGGCAATGGGACCTCGCGGATGACCGACCAGGCGCCTCGGCAGCGCGGCGATGAAATCAACGTCCGCATATTTTTCCGGCACGTTGTCCAGCCAGTGGGCGTAATCGCTATCAGCCGGAGTGCCGTACCCGTAGCAGGCAAACTGGAAAAAGACCGCCCCCTCCAGAAAAGGATTATCGAGAGGCACATCGTCTGCGCAGAACAAATCCCCCAGCGTAAGCGCGCCTTGGCTCTGGCAGCAAATGGCGCCGTTGAGCCGTTTCTGCCGGTCGATCGGGTCTCCGGTGAGTCCAAGTCCGTGGCTCGCTGTATAGACCAACGCCGGCTTGGCCCCCGTCAGCACGTTCACGAGGTTCTGCTTGGTGGCGTCATTGCCCATGAGTGCGGTGGTCTGAAAGCTCAATTGCTCCTTGATGTGATCGTTGAGAGGCTTCACCATGTACTTCCGGCTGAAGTAGGTGGGGTCGTTCAGCCCCCCATCGGGGGCGAACAGGATTACCTCCCTTCTCACGACGGGCTCCGGCGCGGTCTCAAGCCGGATCACTTTTTCCGCGTACTGCCCGAGGGTCTCGAGGCTGTCGAATTCCAGCCGGCCCACGTTGGCGATCGTGTCCAGGAGAGCCTGGAAATGGAACGGCAGCAGCTCGGGCCCACCCACCATCAGAATGTACTGGGGCACTTTCTGCCCATCCAATTCGCGTGCGTAATAGCTCTCTTGGATCCACTCAGCCCAGCCGTCCTGGCTCTCGGCGTCAAAAACCAACGGATCCGATGGGTCCTCCATCCCCCGGTGCAGTGCAAGAGGTTTGAGGGTCTCCATGATCTCGGCCCGCCGGGGATCGTCCTTGGCTACCAGAATGGTCCACCCCGCCTCGAGCGGGTCCCCCACATCTCTCACACGCCGGCCAATCTCACCCCTGAAGGTGACGCCTCTGCTCGTTGTGTCGGCCAAAGTCCGCAGGCTCGAAACATTGCGCTCCAATGCCGCCGCCAAGGTGTGAGCGAATTGTCCTTCGTCGACCGCGTCGAAAAGCAGCTCTCCGGACATCTTCTTGCCGAACGCCATGATCGCCATGGTCCCTCTCCTCTGTGTGCGGTTGCTACGGAAGCCCTTGCGCTATTTCCAAATAGAGCTTGTGGATGCGCTTCAGCAGCTCACTCTCTCCCTCGCCTGCAAAGAGCTGCGCCGGCTCCCACCAGCCCAGCTCGTTCAAATGGTCCGTTTCGTCGATCGTGCCCTTGAAATAGGGATCTCTCCAACGGGCAGACGTCACCGAGACCAAGCCGTCGTTGTCGCCTTCGCGCTTTTCAATGACGTAAAACGGCAGTTTCAAGGCATCAAAAACGCCCCAGAACCGCTGTCTTCCTGCATAGGTTTGAAACTGGATGGTTTTCTCACATTCCTGTTCGAACGCGACCACCTCGGGATCGTTGTTGAATGCCGTGCATTGGTCTGTGCGCAGGTCGCTGAGCGCCTTCAGATCCAACCCAAGCTGTCTCGCGGTCGGGATCACCCGAGGCAGATGGTCGGTCATCCAATCCGCGAAGGGGGATCCCGCGTGTGGGGTTGAAATCGTGGTCAGCGACGCGACCCGTTCATGGATCCGGTTGGAGTCTCTTCCATTGAACAGCATATGTCGCGAGTCCAGCCCCCCCATGCTGTGGGCAATGATGTTAACCTTCTGGGCCTCTTCCTTCTTCAACACCGCCTCAATGTTGAGCCGCAAATCCTCCGCCCGGGTTGTCACATCGGCCGCCCAGCTGACCTTGGAGTGGTAGACGCAGAACCCGTTAGCCTTCAGCATGGTGCGAATCCCGCGAAAATAGTGCAGCCGGTCCAGCGTGGGGTCATCGTTGTTGTCAAGTTGAAGGAAGTCGTTGATCAGCACGTCAAACCGGCAGACGCCGTGCGCCAAAATGATGGGGAATGCCATCGGTCTCCCTCCTTGCTGTAGGAAAATCGATCAAAAAGGTTCTGAACACGTCTTCTGGTAAGGCTGGCTCCCTAAGTATTGTTCCCACTCTGCCTTCGTCAGGTTTCTCCCCGCCGTGCG
>CALBZH010000094.1 GCA_937889795.1 uncultured Syntrophobacteraceae bacterium
GACCACCGAGATCTACACTCTTTCCCTACACGACGCTCTTCCGATCTTATCGCTTCAATTTGCGCCAGAGGGTATTGTAGCCGATCTTCAGAATGGCCGCTGCCTTCACCTTGTTGTTTCGGCAGTGCTCCAAAACCATGAGGATGTGCTGCTTTTCAGCCTCTGCAAGGGAAATGCTCCAGGAATCGCTCGAATCCTCCAGTGGGGTGGCTGTTGGAAGACACGATTCCACAACCAGGTCCCGCTCGTCGATGGCGGCCGTCTTGTTGAAAATGAGGGCGCGCTCCAGGGTGTTCTCGAGCTCCCGAACGTTTCCTGGCCATCCGTGCGCCAAGAGCTTGCGTTGGGCGGAAGGAGAGAGCTCCGGTTTGCGACGGCCCATGCGATCGCTGAGGCGGTGTAGGAAATGATCGGCCAGGGTAAGGATGTCTTCCGTCCGTCCGCGAAGGGGCGTGAGGAAGATGGGGATCACCTTGACGCGGAAGAAGAGGTCCTGGCGGAAGCGCCCTTCGCGAACCAAATGGCTCAGGTTCTGGTTGCTCGCGGCAATCACGCGCACATTCACCGGAATCTCCCGGGTGTCGCCAACACGACGGATCGCATGCTCCTGCAGCGCCCGAAGCAGCTTCACTTGAAAGCTCGGCGAAATCTCGGCAATCTCGTCGAGAAAAAGGGTGCCTCCATCCGCGGCCTCAAACAGCCCTTTGTGATCTTTATGCGCGCCTGTGAACGCCCCTCGTGCATGTCCGAAGAGCTCGCTTTCCAAGAGAGACTCGGGCATTGCCCCGCAATTGATCCCAAGGAAAGGGCCTCCCGCGCGATCGCCCCTCGCGTGGATGAGCCTCGCCATCAGCTCCTTACCCGTTCCGCTTTCGCCCTCGATCAAGACCGTCGCGTCGCTCAGCGCAACGTTCTCAATCTGTTCGATCACTTCTTTCATGGCCGGGCTCACCGCGATGATCTCGTTGAGCCCGGTCTCCTTGGCGATTTGATCTCGCAGCGTCGTGACTTGTCGTCGAAGCCCCTGACGTTCCAAGGCCTTGAGCAGCACGCGCACCATGTGCTCAGGATCCACGGGCTTGGTCAGGTAATCATAAGCGCCGTCCCTCATGGCCTGAACGGCCGAGTCGACCGACCCGTAACCGGTGATGATGAGGACCTCGGCGCTCGGTTGAAGCTGTCGCGTGTCCCTTATGATGTCAAGACCGCTATCGTGCCCCAGCCGCAAATCCGTTACGACCAGGTCGATCTGCCTCGACTCGAGGGTCTGCAGAGCAGCCGCCCGGTCTGCCGCGATCCACACCTCGAAGCCCTCCTGCCTGAGGTAAAGGCTTTGCGTGAGGCGCAGCGCTTCATCGTCTTCTACAAGGAGAACTGTGGCCATCGTCGTTAGAATCTTCCTGCGCGGTTGAATTGGCTCGGGCTCCGTGCTCGATCAGTACGTGCAAGGGGGGTATCAAAAAGTGTAGCCATCGTGTTGACTCATGTGCAATTATCGGCTCCCCCGTCTCGACGACGGCGCTCGCATGAGGACTGCGGAGCCAGATCTTTTGTATCTGTAATCAATTGAAATGACAAGAAGACTGATCAGAAGGCCGCTTCTGTGGCCAGGTAAGGCTGTACGGACTCAGCCAAGCACTGTTTTTGCAATCCTCACGTGCTGAAAGACACACATGCAGGGACAGAATGTCCGGTTGAGGGTCTTCTGGCCGGGGGGGAAGCTTGGAGCAGCCCTTGGAAAGCTGGATTCCAGTGATCAGTTGGGGGTGGGAAAAGCAGCATAACAATGGGGTGGGATGGCATGCTTCTGCGTCAAACGGTGTTAGTGATCTGAGGAGAGTGTATGAGTAAAGCCTTTAAGATCAGCGTCATTGCATTCATTTGTATGGTTGGAGCCCTGACGGCGCTCAGCTCTGCCGCGTGGGGAGAGGAGCAGAAAGAGCGGGTCATGATTGGCCGGATTTCATTCGTGGAAGGGCAATTGCTTCGTTACGTTTATGAGGAGCAAGACTGGGTGGCGATTGTCAAGGACGCGCCTTTCGGCTTGGACGATGCCCTCTACTCCGATCAGCAGTCCCGTGGTGAATTCATCATGCCCAACAACACCTGGATCCGAATTGGTGGCAGCACGCAAATCCAGATGTTGTCACTTAAACCGGATATCACGGAGGTCGATGTCGCTTCCGGTATGGCCCGATTCTATAACAAAGGAGACTCCGCCGTCATCAAGGTGACCACGCCCTTCGGCGATGTCGTGGCCTACGGTGGGACCGCTTTCGATGTGTATGTGGGTGACACGTCGGTTGAGGTCCTCTCCATCGAGGGGACGGTTGATTTTGTTCACCAGGCGGATGGCGCTCGTTATGAGGTTGCCGCAGGCCAAGCCTCGATCCTGGCCGATGAAAAGGAAACCGCACAGGGCGACGGTCTGGTGGATGCCGACTGGGATGATTGGAACCAGGGGCGCGATCAGGCCTGGCAGAAGCGCATTGAAGTCAAGGGAGACTCCTACGAATACCTCCCGTCCTCCCTTCAGTACGAGGCGGATGTCTTTGAGGAGAACGGGAAATGGGAAGAGGTGCAGTATCAAGGTGAAAAGCGGCGGATGTGGCGTCCCACCCGGGTGAGCTCTTCGTGGGCTCCCTACACAGATGGCCGATGGTCCGTCTATTACGGCGACAATTGCTGGATTCCGGATGAGCCTTTCGGATACACCACGCACCACTACGGCAGCTGGGTCCGTGTCGATAGCTGTGGATGCTGGTACTGGACACCCCCCGTGCGACGGTCTGTGGTTCACGTGGAGAGACGCTACGAGAATTATTATGACGACGACTGCGACTGTGACTGGTATCCGGGTCGTGTGGCCTGGATCCACTCCCAACAGGAAGTCGGCTGGATTCCCCTCACTCCTTCGGAGCCCTATTATACGAACCATTATTGGGGGGGCTTATCGCTTGTTGTGAGCAGCGTCGCCAGCGTTGCGGTCAACATTGGCAGCTATCACAACTACCATCATGCCGTCGTGGTCAATCAGAACAACTTTTACAATGTGAACAATTACAATAACGTGCGCATCACGAACATCAACAACACGACGATCATCAACAACTATCACGGCGCTCCCGTCGTGAATAACACGGTTATTAATAATTTTAACGTCAATAGGAACCGCTACAACTTCACCAATGTCAATGTCCAAAGGGCTCCGCACGAGTCCGTTATCAGGCGGATCGAGCGAAACCAGGGGTTGGCGCGCGAGACACGCGCAATCAGGGCCGCCGATATCAGCCGAAATCTATCGGGATTCCGAGCAGGGGCGCTTGACGCTTCACGGCGTGTGAACGCTCCCCGAGTAAGCAATCGCCTCGTGGACCGCAATGATGTCAGGAGACCGATTACCGACATGCAGCTTCCCCAGCGGGAAGTAAGGCAACGAGGCCGACAGGCCGTGCCCGTCTCGGATAGGATCCTCCCAGGTCGGGAGGGTCGTCAAGGCCGGGGATCGCGTGGTACGGATGCAGGTACGCCGGGAGCCTCTGGTCCTACAAGGGAGGGTTTGGTTACTCCGGGACCTCACGGACCGAGACAGGATCTCCAACAGGGACAGCAGGGAAGAGCAGGGCAGGGGGAAACGGGACGCACAAGTTTGAGGCCTGTTCGTCCGGACCTGAGACGAGACGGACGGGAAGCCGCCTCGGGCGGGCCCGACCAAGGCTCCATGGGCCAGACCGATCGTGGAACGCTGAGACCAGTGCGTCCAGGCTTCGGCAAGGACCGAGCCGGCTCGGATCAAGGCACGGCCGACCAGACCCAGGGAGGTCAGACGGGGCGGCCGGGAGATCGGAAGAGCGGCGTGGAGGGAAAGAG
>CALBZH010000095.1 GCA_937889795.1 uncultured Syntrophobacteraceae bacterium
ACCACCGAGATCTACACTCTTTCCCTACACGACGCTCTTCCGATCTCCTGGATTCAGCACCGCCTTTCGTCCGGGCTTTGCCCACGATCTCTACTGGGCGATGGTGTCCGACGTCCAGGCCGGAAAATCGGGACAGATATTGGTCACGCGTCCGTTTATCGCGCCGTCCGGGAGTGATCGATCCCTCTATCTCAGCTATGTGCCGATTGTCTTTGAGGAGGGCGCGGGGACACGGCGTATTGTCGGCGGTATCGGTTGCATCGACACCAGTTTTGTGTTCATGGCCTCCACCTACCGGATTGCCGGAACCTTGAGCGTTTGCGTGGCACTTGGCGTCATTCTGGTCTTCATGGCCATGTATTTTGTCAGTCGCCGTATCGCGCGACAGCTCGAATTGCTCGCCGAGGCCGTCGATGTCAGGGCGGGTGGAGACGATCCTTCACCGCTGGCCCTTGGACCGCTGTTTGCGGAGATCAACCAGTTTCAGCGGTCCATCAATATCCTGCTTATGCAATTGCATATTGCGCGAAGTGATTCGTTGTTGCGCGAAGGGCTTGTCGAGGATGATCGCATGCGTCAGCGAGTCAATTTGGAGAAGGAGATGCGTGATAATCCGTTGCTTGATGCGCGATTGCTGGCCATGCCGCTCTACGGGATTGTCGGCGGCAGTCAGGCGGTTGGAACGCTCCGCCAGCAGATCCACAAGGCGTCGCGGGTCCTGGCGGACGTATTGATCGTTGGCGAAACCGGGACGGGGAAGGAGCTGACCGCCGAAGCCATCCATTCGGTCAGTCACCGGGCCAAAGGGCCGTTCATTTCCATTAACTGCGGAGCCTTGGATGAAAATCTGCTCATGGATGCCCTGTTCGGTCATGTCAAGGGCGCCTTTTCTGATGCCCAAAACGAGCGGAAGGGCGCTTTTGTCGCTGCATCGGGCGGTACCCTGCATCTCGATGAGATCGGCAATGCCTCCCCCAAGGTGCAGCAGGCCTTGCTGCGAGCCTTATCCGTCCGCCGGATTCGGCCTCTGGGATCGGATCAGGATGTCGCCTTTGACGCCCGCATTATCGCCGCCACCAATGTTGACCTGCTCCAGCTCTCTCTGACCAGTGATTTTCGGGAAGATCTCTACTACCGCCTGGCGGTGATCACCATCAATACGCCGCCGTTGCGTGAGCGGAAGGAGGATATTCCGGTACTGGTCAAATATTTCCTCGATGAACACATGACCCTCTCAGGGCTGGACCCGGTGGGGATCAGCCGTGGTGCCCTGGAACGATTGCTCAGTCATGACTGGCCGGGAAATATCCGTGAGTTGCGCAACTGTATCACCCGCTCGCTGGCCTTTGCCGAAAGCGATCTGCTGCTCGCTCAGCATATTCTCTTTGACGAGCGAGGCGTCGAGCTGGAAGGTGACGACGCGCCGGAGAACGAGTCGTTTCCGTCCGCACTGCCGCCCACACCCCCTGCAAAAGCCCTGTCTGCCCCGCCAGCCAACGAGGCTGAAGCAGAACAGCAGGACATGGGCGTCCCTCCCGAGTTGAATATCAGGCAACGCAAGGCCTGGCCTCTGATTGTCAAAAATGGCGTCATCAGCCGCAGCGAGTATCAGAAGGTGGTGGGGGATGCCGTTTCCGTTCGCACGGCTCAATACGATTTGCACGACTTGGTCGACAAGGGACTGATGAAGAAGTCGGGCCGGGGGCCCTCCTCAAAATATCTGCTCGCCACCTCATCCCCGCATTGATCCGCCATGCTGTCTTCATTCTTCTGAAGATGAACAATCGCACATTCGCCTTTGTCTCTACGGATACATGACAACTTGAAAGCGAAGTGGCATGGGAGGCCACTCTGGGTGTATCGGGCAACGGTGTGAAGGCGCTGCGCGATCAATGGCGCCGGGGAGTGAGCACGGACGATTGCCGACGGTGATCTGGACCGGGCTCAGGAATCGCTGTGCGCGGTCAATCCTAAACCAAACTCGCCAATGTAGCGATCCACCGGGGCATACTCGTCGGTGAAGGGAGGGGGATGGTTATCGGGTGGGGGCAGAGCGTGGGTAAGCATCCGCCGCAGGGAGGGATCCTTGGGCTCGTTGGTGGAAAGTTCGCCCTTGCCGGCGACGAGCAGCATGTTCTGCCACAAGTGCTTGTCGGTGGGATCGACCACCGCATAGGCTTGGACCGAGGGAAAAGCGGCGCGGAAGGTGGCATGCAACGCCTTGTAAAATCGGCTCGACACCCCTTCGGTGGAGGCTAGCAGGTTCACCAGGACAACGCCGTCCGCCTTGAGAGCGGAATGCATCAGGCCGATGGCCTCGACGGTCACCAGGTGAAAAGGGATGGAGTAGTGCGAGTTGAACACATCGCACAGGATCACATCGTAGGGGTGGTCGACTTTTTTAAGAAAGGTACGGGCGTCTTCCTCGATGATGGTCAAACGGGGATGGTCGGTCAGGCCGAAGTGGGTCCGCGCCAGGTTGGTAATACCTGGATCGAGTTCAACCACGTCAATCCGCAGATCCGGGTACCGGGCCAAGGCGTATTTGGGGAAGGAATAAGATCGGAAGAGCGTCGTGTAGGGAAAGAGTGTA
>CALBZH010000096.1 GCA_937889795.1 uncultured Syntrophobacteraceae bacterium
TCAAGAACATTGGCATCGACAAGATCATCGATCAGCTGGGTCTAAGCTTCTATTTTGAGCCTTATGTCGCCGCCGAGCACGAAAGCTCGTACAACCAATCCATCCTGTCGAGCTTCGAAAAGGGCGGGCTGACAAACCACGCCTTCAAGGACCTGTCCAAGAAGGATCTCCAGCTCAAGGCCCCGATCGACTGGATCGGTTATGAGAACAATTACTTCCTTCAAGCTCTCATTCCCGTCGAGGATAAGGGGTACCAGCTCGTTGCCCGGGTGATGGACCCCAACAGGCAATTGATCCGAGTCGTTTACCTCACCGACCAGTTTGAAGTGGATTCGAACCAGGAAGTGGTCTTCAAGCTGCGGCTTTATTTTGGACCGAAAGAACTGGGGCCCCTCGCAAAGGCCGAGCACAACCTGGTCAAAGCCGTAGACTACGGCTGGTTCACTTTCATTGCCAAGCCGCTCCTTCACGTGCTGAATTTCTTCTTCCGCTATACGCACAATTACGGTTGGGCGATCATCATCGTGACGGTGCTCATCAAGATCATCTTCTGGCCGTTGACGCAGAAGAGCTTCGAATCCATGCAGCGAATGAAGAAGCTGCAGCCCAGGATCGCCGAGCTCCGCGAGCGTTTCAAGGACGACAAGGAAAAGCTCAACACGGAGCTGATGGCGCTCTATAAGAGCTACAAGGTCAATCCCTTGGGCGGGTGCCTGCCCATGGTTCTGCAGATTCCAGTGTTTTTCGCCTTTTATCGGATGCTCAACGGAGCGGTTGAGCTGCGACATCAGCCGTTCATGCTCTGGGTGAATGACCTGACGGCTCCCGACCGGTTGTGGATTGGATTCAACATTCCCTATCTTGGCCCCGGACTTCCCGTACTGACCCTGCTCATGGGCGCGACGATGTTTATGCAGCAGAAAATGACACCGTCCGCGGGCGATCCAAGGCAAGACCAGATCATGCTGTTGATGCCGGTTGTCTTCACCGTCATGTTTATCAACTTCCCATCAGGTCTTGTGCTATACTGGCTCATCAACAACATCCTGTCCATTGCGCAGCAGTACCTGATCAATCGGCGAGCCGCTTGACTTCGTCCTTAATCACGCTGGGCGGCGGAGAGCCGCCTTGTCGGACTCGCCACGGAGGAAACATGTCTATCCTCGAAATCGAAGGAAAATCCGTCGAGGAGGCCATTGCGGTGGCCTGCGAGAAGCTGAAGCTCTCTCGGGAGCAGTTGGACGTCGAGGTCGTTTCTAAAGGGTCCTCTGGGATTTTTGGCATTGTGGGCGCCAAGAAGGCAAAAATCCGAGTTACGGCCAAAGTGGCCCCCGTCGAAGCGGGCGCGGAGAGTGCCAAGCGAATCCTGATGGAAATCCTGAAGCATGTGGATATCCCGACCGTTGTCGAAGCTGAGGTGCGGGAAGGCATCGTCTATCTGAACATCATCAGCAACGGATCCGGACTCCTCATCGGAAAGCGCGGCAAGACCCTCAACTCTCTCCAGTACCTGGTGGGCAAGATCCTCCAGCGGGATTTTTCCGAAGGTCTTGCTGTCGTCGTGGATACCGAAGACTACCGATCCAAGCGGGAGTCGAGCCTCGTGGAGCTCGCCCAGGAGCTGGCCGACAAGGTCAAGAAATCTGGGCGTCCACTCACCACCGGCCCCATGAACGCACAAGACCGGCGTGTGATTCACCTCGCGCTCAAAGAGACGTCCGACATTCGCACCAAGAGCAAAGGCGAAGGGAACCTCCGCAGAGTGGTCATCTACCCGGTGAAGCGTGCCAAACGGCCCCGCAAAGATGACAGTGCTGCGGAAAAGCAGGATTAAACTGAGAACCTGTCCACTCGCAGCCCATGGCTCATTATCTCCACTCCAATGACACCATTTGCGCCATCGCCACTCCCGTTGGGGAAGGCGGGATCGGAATCATCAAGATCAGCGGCCCGGACGCCTTCTCCGTGGCCGCTGATCTTTTCCGGCGGTCGGGTGGCACTCGGCCCGCCATCGAGCCCTTTCGCCTCCACCATGGCTGGATCCGTGACCCTCTAAGTGATGAAGCCGTAGACGAGGTTCTCCTTTCGGCCATGCCCGCCCCTCGAAGCTACACTGGCGAGGACGTCGTCGAGATCAACTGTCACAGCGGCTTCGCTGTTCTTGATCGCATCCTGGACCTCGTGCTTGATCGAGGAATCAGGATGGCCGAGCCCGGCGAATTCACCCGCAGGGCGTTCCTCAATGGACGGATCGATCTCACCCAAGCCGAGGCGGTCATCGACCTCATTCACTCCAGGACCCGCAGGAGTCTCGACTGTGCCGCCCAACAGCTGAG
>CALBZH010000097.1 GCA_937889795.1 uncultured Syntrophobacteraceae bacterium
ATATCCACTCGTGACTGGAGTTCAGACGTGTGCTCTTCCGATCTCGGCTCTTCCGTACGCCGGATCAGCCGGGGATGCCCTGGCGTTTCACGGCGCGGCTTGCGAAGCGTAAAAAGAAGTCCGGAAACGGCCTCTCAGGGGCGTGACTCTTGTTGCGTGGCGATGCATTGTCGCTTAGTATTATAGAAAACAAAGGGGAAAGCCCGCGTACGGGTTTTTGAGGGCGGTCCGCAGGCAATGCACGCCTTGGAACCGCACTGCGACCGTGTGTTTGTGTCGAATCGGTCCCATTTGAATCCACTCAACGAGGAGGGATAGCCATGACGTTCGACGAAATCAAAGCGGCGGTAATGGGCTTGAGCGAGGCCGATCAGAAACGATTCATCACGGAAGTCGTCCCGGTGCTTTGGCCGAAGGCCTGCACGGATGACTCCTGCCTTTTCAAAGTTCGCGAACTGGTGGATGAAGAAACTGTGAAACAGTATCGCACACAGCACATGGACAGCATTTGACGCTGCCCCCCTGGTCCCGGTCGACCCGGGTTAAACCCCTACTCGGAAAGCGCCGGGAAGTCATCCCCTTCAGTCGCCTCATTTGAGGCACACCTTCTGGAGATTACTTGGAAGCATGAGACCTGATAGGCGTCCTGCCCGCCTTCTGGCCCGACGGAAGAACGGGCGGGTAGGGCGTCTTCAAATGTCACGGCACTTGGGCGTATTCATGCCTTGTTCGATGCGGTGACACTGGAGACGACGTTCAGGTGCAGACCGTGCGGGGTTTCGACCACGTCGTGGTCCATGATCCTCCGGTCGATGGTCGGAAAGAGATCCTGTTTGCGCTCAATTAGCTGGAGAACCACAGTCTCAAGGGGTTCAGGCTCCGAGCTACCCTCGAAACGGGCTGAGCTTCGGATTTTGTCGAGAGTTTTCTGCAGTTCCTTTCCGGGGAGCAAGGACAAGTTCCAGGCGAGAATCGCTAATTTGACGGCCTTTTCCTGCTCGTCAAAGTCCCGGGCCAGGTGGAGAAGCGGTTTGGCAAAGTCCAGAATCACTTCCGACATCTTCACCGGCTTGTTCGTGTCGATTCTGAGGTCAACGCCGAGCGTATCTCGCCTCTCCTCGATCCGCTGAAGCAGCTTTTTTCTGCTCTCGAGGATGGCTTGGCTGGCGCGCTCCTGCTCCTCCCGTCTTCCCCTCAAACGCCGCTTTTCGCTCTTCGTCTTGCGCTTGGTCATGGCTGTCAGCGTCCCGTGCGGTGTGGGAGCATCCCGATCTCTTCGGCTTCCGAGCTGTCCTCGTAGATCGACTCGCGGATGATGCGCTCGGCGACTTCATCGAGGTGAGTCTGCAGCTCCTTGTCGATCTCAAGGAATTCGGGCCACAGCGTCTTGTCGACAAATCCTCTGGAAACCCTCGCCATGACGGTGTTGTACCGCTGCCGGTGGTAACGGTACGGTTTGATGTCGTAACGTCGGAGCAGCGCGACGAAGAGCTTCCTGGACCAGCTGTTGTTCAGGGTGAATTTGTACTCGATGGCTGGGTCGGCTTTTTCCTGTTCTCGAATCCTCGACTTGATCCGTTCTCGCGCGCCCTCCGCGGCGGTGCGCTCCCCCTCGGTCGCGGCTCCAGCGTGGAGGGCTTCGATCAGTCTCAGCTTTTCAAACAGGCTCCGGATATCGATCATGGGCTCACCTCGAAGTGCGAATCCTCTCCCGAGCGATTGCGGCGGTCGAGGAGTTGGAGGAGGGCATACAGGGTTTCCATGTGCGGAACCGGGATGCCAACCCGTCTAGCGGCCCGCACGGCGTTTCCGAGGATTGCCTCGACCTCCATCGGACGTCTAGCCTCGAAGTCGAGCAGCATGCTGGTCTTGTAAGGGGCGATGACCTTCGTGCTTTCGATATTCTGGTCGATGATCGAAGGGGGAAGCGCACAGCCGACGGCTGCCGCAGTGTCGCAGACCTCCTTCATGACCAGCGGAATGAGGCGCGAGGTTTCCTCGTGAGCGAGCATCGTCTGAGTGTCCGCGCCGCCGGCAAGGACCGAGATGGGGTTGAAGGGGGCGTTCCAGACGAGCTTTTGCCAGCAGGCGGTGACGATGTCCTCGGTCACGAGACACGGGATGCCGACGGATTCGAACAGCCTACCAAGGGTCGCGGCCCTCGGGGAAGGACCCGCTGGGTATCGGCCGATCGTCAGCTTCCCATAGTCGTAATGACGGACGGTGCCAGGGGCCGTACGGCTCACGGCGATGAAGGCGAGGCTTCTCAGGATTTCGTTGGCTGGAAAGGCCTGCACGAGGGGTGCTTCGATCTCAATGCCATTTTGAATGAGCAGGATGCAGGTGCTCGTTCCGACAGCCGGACGGATGAGATCCTCCGTGAGCTGCTCGGGCAAAACCTTGGTGGCAACGAGGATGAAGTCCGGAGATCCGGGGTACTCTCCCGCTTCGCGCAGGACATGCTCGGGGATGAAATGGAAATCCCCTTGTGGGCTGTGGATGGCAATCCCTTGTTCTCTGACCACGTGATAATCGGAGCGGGCGACAACCGAGACGCGTGCGCCGGCGCGGGCCAGGTTGCCACCGTAAAAGCTTCCGATTGCACCCGGCCCTATCACGAGAACGGTCGGTCTTGATGTCGGATGGTTAGCCTGCTGCATGGATTCTTCCTCCTTTCTGCTGGCGTTCGTCTATCTTCTCGATGTCATTTCATCGTGTCAACCGAGACTTTCTTGTCCTGTGAATCCTCCTTAGCAGGATTCGGATTTTGTGGTATGGAAGAGCCTGCCGTATCGCCCGAATCTTCCGAGCCATGTTTTTTGGCCTCTGGTTACGGGATGGCCTGCCTTCCGGTTCCTTCCGGTCCAGTCTTCACCAATAGAAAGGAGTGCGGTTTCATGCCGAGGACGTTCATGCCGGCATCGGCTTCGCGGGAATCCTTGGAGAATGCCCAGCTGCAGGGGCTGCAGTGGACGGTGGCTCACGCATACCAGGGCTCCCCCTTCTATCGCGGTCGGTTCGAGGAGGCAGGAGTGACGCCCGACCAGATCCGGACCCTGGATGACTTGCGGCGTCTCCCCTTCACGACCGCCCACGATCTTCAGGCCGGCTATCCTTTCCCCCTGCAGTCCGTCTCTTTTGAAAAGATCGTCAGGATTCATGCCTCTTCCGGGACTACCGGCAAGCGCAAGGTGCTGTCCTATACTCAAAAGGACCTGGACGACTGGGCGGACATGTTTGCACGATGCTATGAGCTGGCGCAGCTCAGCCGGGAAGATCGGGTCCAGATCGCCGTGGGCTACGGCCTGTGGACGGCCGGGGTTGGCTTTCAGCTCGGGTGCGAGCGTTTCGGGGCTCTTGCCATTCCCGTGGGTCCCGCCAATACCGAAATCCATTGCCAAATGCTGGTGGACATGCAGAGCACGGTTTTCTGCGCGACGGCCTCCATGGCGCTTCTCATCGCGGAGGAAATCGACAATCGGGGGTTACGCAAGGACATCGCGCTCAAGAAGTTCATTTTCGGCGCGGAACGCCACAGCGAGCGCATGCGCCAGCGCATCCAGGAGATCACGGGCGTGACGGAAATGTACGACATCCCTGGGCTGACGGAGCTCTACGGGCCGGGAATGGGCCTGGAATGCTCGGCTCACCACGGGATCCACTACTGGGCCGACTGCTACATCCTGGAAATTCTGGATCCCGAGACCCTGGACCCCGTGCCTCCCGGCGAGATCGGGGAAATGGTGGTGACCACCCTGCGCAAGGAGGCCGCCCCCCTCATCCGTTACCGGACGCGGGACCTGACGCGGCTGATCCCCGAGCCCTGCCCCTGTGGCAATCCCTTGCCAGATCGGAAGAGCGTCGTGTAGGGAAAGAGTGTAGATCTCGGTGGTC
>CALBZH010000098.1 GCA_937889795.1 uncultured Syntrophobacteraceae bacterium
GCGACCGTCATTCCAAGGGCGGCGGAGATGGACGTGCTGGAATGGCCCGTTCCATAAGCGTCATACTTGCTTTCGGAACGCTTCGGGAAACCGCTGATCCCTCCGAACTGCCTCAAGGATTGAAATTGCGTCCGGCGTCCCGTGAGCAGCTTGTGCGCGTAAGCCTGGTGGCCCACATCCCAAATGATGCGGTCGAGGGGAGCGTCGAAGACGAAGTGCAGAGCAATCGTCAGCTCGACGACCCCAAGGTTGGGTGCCAGATGTCCACCCGTCTGGGCGACGGTGCAGATGATGTAATCTCTGATTTCCTGGGCGAGCTGCTGGAGCTGGGCGAGCGAAAACTGTTTCAGCTGAGCGGGGCTGTCTATTTGTGAAAGCAGGGTCTTGCGATCTTTGTTGTCAGTCAACGTTCCATCTCTCCTGAGTCATGCAAATGTTGGTTTGGCCGTGGTCGACACGCGAACCTGTCAGGCTTTCCTGACCAGCAGATACCGAGCAATTGCCCTGAGCGGCTCTGCCTTCTCATCGAATCGCTGCAGGGTTTGCAAAGTCTGGTCCACATGCTCGCGTGCTGCCTCCCTGGACCTCGAAATGCCAATCAGTGCCGGATACGTCTTCTTGTTCTTGGCTGCGTCCGACCCGGGCTTTTTTCCCATGACTGCAGCGTCTCCTTCCACATCAAGGAGATCGTCCGTGATTTGGAAGGCAAGGCCGAGATGATGGCCGTATCGCTTGAGTGAAGCTACGTCTTCTTCCGATCCGCCCCCCAGCAGGGCGCCAACTTCCAAGGAGCCGGCGATCAAGGCTCCAGTCTTGTGAATGTGCATGTACTCGACCGTTGCCATGTCTACGTCGCGAGATTCCGATTCCAAATCGATCACCTGGCCGCCGATCATGCCCCTATACCCGGAGGCCTTCACCAGCACGCGAATGGCCTTCAGAACAGCAGCGGCAGAGACACTGTCCCCGTCCATCATCCTGGCCGCAAAGCCGAAAGCCTCGGTAAGCAGGGCATCGCCTGCCAAGATTGCCATCGCCTCCCCGAAGACCTTATGGCTCGTCAGCATTCCGCGCCGGTAATCATCGTTGTCCATGGCGGGCAGGTCATCATGAATGAGCGAGTAGGTATGAATCATCTCCAAGGCACACGCCATGGGCATCACGGTCTCTGGGTTTGAGCCGCACACTTCCGCGGCAGCCAGACACAAGATGGGGCGGAGCCTCTTGCCTCCGGCAAAGAGACTGTATCGTGCGGCTTCGATGACGGTTTTCTGGAGTCCGGACGGTTGGGGGAATTCGCGTTCGAGAGCGGCTTCTACCAGTTGTTTGCGTTCAGCCAGGTATTGTTTCAGGTTGAATTCTGCCATCGCATTTCATCCAGTCAATCTACCGCAAGTGGGCGTGAGTCTAGCACTCTTGGAAGAGCGTTTCCACTGATTTGATCCCACATGATGTCTTTTGCTTATTATCAATTAGAAGCCAGCATATCTCGCTCATGCGCTACGGAAAATCAACAGAAATCGCAACTGCCGGAAAAACGCCCTTATTCCGGCGCGCTCTCCGATCCGGCCGAGGAAGCGCTCTCAAGCGGTGTCGCGCTCCACGCTCCTTGTTGATCCTTGAGGAGAACCTGCACGCGATTTTCAGCTTCCTCGAGCTTCTGATGGCAGACCTGCACCAGGCGGATTCCCTCGGTATAGGCCTCAACCGCCTCTTCCAGCGGGAGGTCGCCCCGTTCCATCTTCTCCACGATAGCCTGGAGACGTTTGAGTGAGTCTTCGAACTGCTCACCTTTCTTCTTTGCCATACCTGTCCTTCGGTGATTCGTGAGAGGTCGTTTCGTCTGAGGGGGGCGGGTCTTCGATACGCTCCACTCTACAATCCAGAATGCCTTGCCAGAGACGGATGCTGACAGCATCACCTTGCCGCACCTCGCTGCACCGGCGGATGATCCGGCGTTCGGGCATGCGGTAACTGATGGAATACCCACGTGACAATACTGCGAGGGGATTGAGCGTTTCAAGTCTTGAAAGCGCTTCCTGCAGTGCTGAGCGTTGTGAGCCGACAGCCTGCCGATAATGAAGGGTGAGGGAGCTGAGCTCCTTGCTCAAGAAGATCTTGTGCTGCTGGATCCTTCGTCCGGGATGCAAGGATGCCAGCCGTTCGGCAAGATGCCTCTGGAGAATGTGGAGGTCCTGCATGCGACGAGACCAAGCCAACTGGATCCGATCGAGCCGGTCGTCCAAGGCCAGTCGAAGGTCCTCGATGCGACGTCGCGGATCGACAACCCCCTTTTCCAGCAGTCTCACACGCTGGGAGTTACGCTCGATCGTGGTGGATACCGATTGGACGAGGCGGTCACGCCATTGGTGAAGGGCTCGATGAAACTCCTGCGCTCGTGACACGAGCAGCTCGGCAGCAGCCGTTGGCGTTGGGGCACGAACATCAGCGGCCAGATCGGATATGGTAAAATCGATTTCATGCCCCACGGCGGAAATCGTGGGGACCGGGCATCGTACCAAGGCGCGCGCTACAGCCTCCTCGTTGAAGGGCCAAAGATCCTCGACGCTGCCTCCTCCGCGCCCAACGATAAGGACATCCCACCGATAGAATGCTGTCAAGTCAGCCACTGCGTCAATGGCCGCCGTGATCTCTCCACCGGCCTCCGTTCCCTGGACCCGTACGGGAAGCAGCGTGATGTCGAGCGGGATCGTGCTTCGGCCCAATACTTTCAGAATGTCTCGGATTGCCGCCCCGGTTCGGGATGTGACGATGGCGATGCGTTGGGAGCAGAGGGGAAGTGGTTTTTTCTTCGCGACATCGAAAAGCCCTTCCGCGTCCAGCTTCTTTTTCAACTGCTCGAACGCAAGCTGCAGGGCCCCTAATCCCTGGGGCTCCATGGTCTCGACGATGATCTGGTATTCGCCCCGGGGCTCGTAAACACTCACCCGGCCCTGGCAGAGCACGGCAAGTCCCGATTCGGGCTGAAAACGCAGCGCGCGATGATGCGTCTTGAAAAAGACAGCTCGAATCTGGCTCTGCTCGTCCTTCAGCGTGAAATACATGTGTCCTGATGCGGGAATCCTCAGGTTGGAGATCTCGCCCCTCACCCAGACCTGGCGAAAGCTCGATTCCAGAACGGAGCGGATGCGCGCATTCAGCTCGGAAACACTGAGCACAGCCGGAGCGTCCTCAGGAAACGGATGGAGTAGCGATGTCGGCATATCGGCCTGTTATTTGAATAGTTTAGGGTCCATGGCATCACGGAGGCCTTCTCCCACGACGTTGTAGGCCGTGATGCTCACAAAGATGGCCAACCCCGGGAAAACGGTCAGCCACCAGGCGAACTCGATATAGTCCCGGCTTTGGGACAGGATGTCTCCCCAGCTCGGTGTGGGCGGGGGGACGCCGAAACCGAGGAAGCTAAGGCTCGACTCCGTCAAAATGGCACCGGCGATGCCGAACACGGCGGACACCAATACCGGTGCCATGGCGTTTGGAATCAAGTGGCGGAGAATGATGTGCGTGTGGGAGCCTCCCAGTGCCCGTGAAGCCGTGACGAAATCCAACTGCTTCAGCTTCAGGAGCTCAGCCCTGACAAATCGGGCGACCCCCGTCCAGCCCGTGAGCCCAATCACGACCATGATGTTGTAGATGCTCGGGGGCAGAAACGCGATGATGGCAATGATGAGAAAGAAGGTCGGGATGGTGGTGAAAATCTCGATCGTGCGGCTGACCAAATGATCCACCCATCGTCCGAAGTAGCCCGCAATCGCGCCCAACAGAATCCCAATGAGCACGGCGATTCCTTCCGCAACGAACCCGATGGAAAGGGAAATGCGAGCCCCGTAGATCATGCGGCTCAGCACGTCACGGCCGCTGTCGTCCGTCCCGAGCCAGTGCCTGCCGCTCGGGGCGGCTAGATTCTCAAACAGGTCATATTCGGTGGGAGAGTAGGGTACTGGAGGCCAGAGGGCAAAGCCTCCTCCGGGCAGGTCCGTCTGCACGAGGAATCCATGCTCTTTTCTCAAGTCGCGCCACGAATCATTTCCCAAGCCTTCCACGGTCGAGAAGATCGGGAAAAGCCACTGTCCTCCCGCATGGGCAAGGATCGGTCGGTCGTTAGCGAGCAAGGGTGCGAAAAGGGCGATGCAAAACAGGAAAAGCGTTGCATAAAGACCCGTGACGGCAAGGCGCTTTTTTTGAAAGTGGTGGCGAACCATGCCCCAATACGTTCTGGAGCTCGCTGAGGACGACGAACGGGCTTCCCGGGATGAAGGCATCATCGTGATTATTCCAGCTTGATGCGCGGATCTAAGACAGCGTAGAGAACGTCACCAATGAGCAGTCCAACCAACGTCAGAAGCGCCGAGATGCTGGTGATCGCCATGATGACAGGATAGTCACGACTGAGTACCGCTTCGAATCCCAGCTGGCCCATTCCTGGGATTGAGAAGATGGATTCGATAATGACGCTGCCCCCAAACATGGACGGGAGCAGAAACGCCAGCAACGTCACGATGGGAAGCAGCGCATTGCGGAAGGCGTGCTTGAAGATCACCACCCGCTCACTGAGCCCCTTGGCTCGAGCCGTGCGGACGTAGTCTTCCCGAATGACTTCCAGCATGCCGGCTCGGGTCAGCCGGGAGAGATAGGCGAGTCCCCCGTAGGTCATGCAGATGACGGGTAGGATCAAATGCCATATGCGGTCCACCAGCCACTGCCAGAAGGGCCAGCTTTCAGCGCTGATGGACGAGATCCCGTAAACCGGAAAGATGTCCCAGAAATCACCGCCGCCCAAGAACATCATGAGGAGCACGGCCACCCAAAAGCTTGGCAGTGAATAGAGGAAGAAGAAAAGAAGCGTGAGCGTGCGATCCGGGAGAGTATTCGGCCTCGTGGCGGAATAGACGCCGAACGGGATAGCGATCAGGTAAACGAGAAAGATGGAGATCACATTCAACTGAATGGTTACGGGGAGCCGTTCGGCAATCTTATCCATGACTTTGCGATGATCTTTGAACGAGTCGCCGAAGTCGAGGGTGACGACCCGCTTGACCCAAAGGAGATACTGGACGGGAAGTGGCTTGTCCAAACCGTAAAGCTTCTTGGTTTCTTCCACTATTTGCTTTGACAGCGCCGTTTCGGCGACTTGCCCCTGTCCCGCCATCTTCAGTTTGAGCACGGCCGGGTTGCCAGGTGCGAGCTGGATGATCAAAAAGGTAAGCAGCGAAATCCCCAGAAGAGTTGGGATAATTTGCAGAAGCCTCTTGACCAGATAGGCCTTCATGGTATTCGCTAGAATCCTTTATCTGCAGAATGTGAAGAATCGGGCCGACCGCGGGCCCGGCTGTGAAGAGATGCTCACAGCTTACAGGAGGAAGCGGATTGCGGCAAGCATCTTCCCGTCCAAACCCCAGCGAAGAGGCAGTCAATGAATCAGGAGATTTTCAGCACTGAGCAGCAGGATGTGGAAGGGCTTCCCGCTCGTGCCTTGGCGCCGTTTCTCATGCAAATGCCTCCCCGAGAAAGGCTCGAGCTTATTCTCAAGTGCCAGGATCCGGAGGCCGTGGTCGCCGCGATGCCTGCGGAGGACTTCTTCTTTACGGTCATGGAGATCGGAGCGGACGATGCCCTGCCGCTTCTTGCCCTCGCGAAGGTCGAACAGCTGAATCTCATCTTCGATGTGGAGTGGTGGCAGAAAGAAAGCCTCGCTCCCGCCAAGGCCCTTCAGTGGCTGGAGCGGCTGCAAGGGGCAAGCGCCAAAAAGCTTCTCGAATGGCTTTATCAGACGGATTTCGAGCTTCTGGTCAGCCTGTTCAAGAAGTGGACTCGGGTCTCGCTCATCCAGGAAGACCTGGACCCGCTGGAAGCCCGGGAGACGCTCCCTCCCAACACTTTGGACGATCAGTATTACTGGGGGGCTCAGTATCCGCAGTATGAGGTGCTGATCGGACGCATTCTTCAGCTGCTTTTCGAGGTGAATCAAGGGTTCTATCGGGAGCTCTTGAACCACGTGCTGTGGAGTCTCGAGGCGGAAGTCGAAGAAGACGCCTACCGCTTTCAACGGGGGAGGCTGGAAGACCACGCCATTCCCGATTATTACGATGCCGTGACCATATATGGCGCCCCCGGCAGCCGTAGCTCCGGTATCCGGAGACGGGCTCGCGCTGCGGACCTGGAGACCTCTGCCCCTTCGTTCGCTTTGAGCCTTGTCCCCGAGGGGGATTTCCTCCATCGCGCCCTTCAGTTGGTGGAGGAGCCGGCCTTGCTGGATACCTTGCGTCTCGAGCTGGCCAGCATCGCGAACAAAGTCATGGT
>CALBZH010000099.1 GCA_937889795.1 uncultured Syntrophobacteraceae bacterium
GAGCTGGTGCTTCGGCGCTACGAGCAATACCAGATGGCTTTGGCGGACGATCGGGCCTTCCAGAAGCGGTACATGTTCCCGGTCGAGGTCAAGATCAACCGCAAGAAGAGCATCGTGATCGACGCCGATGAAGGGATCTCGCCCACGACGCGGGAAGGGATTTCGAAGCTCAAGCCCGTCCTGCCCGATGGCATCCACACGTTTGCCACCCAGACCCATCCGGCCGACGGCAACGCCGGGATCATCGTGACCACCAAGGAGCGCGCCCAAAGCCTGAGCAGCGATCCCGCGCGGACGGTCGTGAGCCTTTCCAACGGGTTGGCCCGGGTTGAGCGGGCCCACATGCCGGCGGCCCCGGTCCCTGCATCGAAGATGGCTATGGAAAAGGCAGACCTTACCATCAAAGACATGACGGTCATCAAGACCCACAACCCCTTTGCAGCCAACGACCTTTATTTCGCGAAGGAATTCGGGATCGATGTCAACGGGTTTGACAACTACGGGTGCTCCATGATCTTTGGCCATCCCCAGGCCCCCACGGTCGCCCGACTGGTTATCGAAGGCATCGAGGAAGCCGTGCTTCGCGGCGGCGGCTATGTGCTCATCACCGGTTGCGCCGCAGGCGATACGGGCGCCGCTCTGGTGCTGAAAGTGGATTGATCACCAGGAAGGCGCGGAGTGAGCGCGGGCCGTCCGGGCGGCCCGGTGCTCGCTCCCCCTTGGCTGAGAAGGGGTCCGAGGCATGACATTAGAATCGAGACGATGGCTTTACCTGGCTCTGGGGACGGTGATCAACATCATCATCGGCCAGACGTATGCTTGGAGCGTGTTTGTGCTGCCGCTCTCGGAGCAGTTCAAATGGAGCCTGGCGGATGTGTCGGTCGCGTTTGCCATTTTTCATTCCATTTCGTGCATCCCCATCATCATCGCGGGAAAATTGCAGGAATATGTTCAGCCCAAATACATCCTGTTCACGGGCGGCATCGTTTACGGCCTGGGAATGCTGGGCGTGGGGTACGTGACGACCCTCAACCAGCTCTACATCGCCTACGGCGTGATGGGCGGGCTTTCCATGGGGACCATCTATTCCGGGGTCGTGCCGAACCTGGTGCGGTTCTTTCCGGACCGACGCGGATTGGTGTCGGGAATCCTGGCCGCGGGAGTCGGCTCCGCTCCGATCCTCTGGGGCCCCGTGGCCGCGCTCATGATCAAAGACTACAGCGTGCTCCCGACCTTCAAGATGCTGGGATCGTTCTATCTGGTCAGCTTGTGCGGGCTCGGGCTTCTGATGAAGACCGCGCCGGCCGGATTCAGTCCCGCGGGGTGGAAGCCTTCGGCCATCACGCAACAGGCCATGAATATCCCGGACAAGGACTGGCGCGGGATGTTGGCTGATCCACTCTATTACTGCCTGGCTTCGGTCATCGTTCTCGGCGCCATTTCGGGAATGATGATCATCGCGCACGCCTCGCCCATCCTGCAGTCCGTGGGCGGCTACACGGCCATCGCGGCCGGCTCCTGGGTCGGCATCCTCGCGCTCTGCAATTCGGCGGGACGCGTGGGCTGGGGTGTCATTTCCGACCGCTTCGGCCGCATGTCGACCATGGTTGTCATCTATATCATTCTCGGAGCGGCCATGTTCTGGCTGGCATCGACACCCTTCGCGGTGGTCGTGCCCGTGCTGATCGTGGGGATGGCTTTCGGTGGCTTCATGGGTCAGCTGGCGTCGATCACGGCGGATGCGTTCGGCTCGAAGTTTCTACCGATGAATTTCGGGGTTATGTTTGTTCCGTTCGGCCTGGCCGCATTCACGGGCCCGAGACTGGCCGCGGGCATCAAGGTCGCTTCCGGCTCGTATTCGCAGGCGTTCCTGATCGGGAGCATGCTCTGCGTGGTCGGCATCGGACTCACCCTGGTGGGAAGAAAGCTATTGAATAGAAGGATGGAAGAGGCGGCAGTGCGAACGAGTCGGATCGGCTTGAGCCCCCTCGCGCCGGAGCCTTCTCAGTCTTCATAAGACTACAACCGCGGGGGCGCCGGAGAGACGGGGCCCCTCAGTGAAAGGCGGATTCCATGACTGATCATTTGCCCAAGGGTGGAAGCTATCTCCTCGGGGCGACGAGCCCCCAAGACGTGTTCACGCCTGAGGATTTCGAAGAAGAACACCGCATGATCGCGAGTACCGTCGCGCGCTTTCTGGCTGACCGGGTCTTTCCGAGAATGGACGACGTGGACGCCAAGAAAGACGGCCTCATGCGGGAGCTCCTCGTGGAGGCCGGCGAGCTGGGACTCCTCGGGGCGGACATTCCGGAGCAGTACGACGGCACCGAGCTCGATGAAATCTGCTCGACCATCATCGCCGAAAAGCTGGGGGCTGCGGGGGCCTTCGCCATCGCCCACGGCGGCCACACCGGCATCGGGAACCTTCCCATCGTCTATTTTGGCAATGAAGCCCAGAAAGCGGCTTACCTGCCTTCGATCGTCACCGCGGAGAAGATCGCCGCCTATGCCCTGACGGAGCCGGGCTCCGGGTCGGACGCGCTTTCGGCCAAGACCAAGGCCGTTCTGAGCCCAGACGGGAAGTATTACGTTCTCAACGGCGCCAAGACTTTCATCTCCAATGCCGGAATGGCGGACATTTTCATCGTTTACGCCAAGATCGACGGGGACAAGTTTAGCGCGTTCATCGTGGACGGGAATTCCGAAGGCCTCACGACCGGTGCCGAAGAGCGGAAGATGGGCCTCAAAGGCTCCTCGACCCGCGCCGTTTACTTCGACGACGTGAAAGTGCCGGTCGAGAATCTGCTTTTCGAGGTGGGCAAGGGACATGTGGTCGCCTTCAACATCCTCAACATCGGACGGCACAAAGTGGCGGCCAATGCGGTGGGCGCAGCCAAGATGGCCTTGGACCAGTCGGCCAATTACGCCAATGAGCGCAAACAATTCAAGGTTCCCATCGCCCAGTTCGGCATGATCAAGGAAAAGCTCGCCGAAATGGCGACCCGCATTTTCGCGGCCGAAAGCATGATTTACCGGACGGGCGGGCTGCTCAACAACATGATGCACAGCCTGGACCGGAGCGGCCCTGACGGCGGCCGGGTCACCGC
>CALBZH010000100.1 GCA_937889795.1 uncultured Syntrophobacteraceae bacterium
TCCGTACCTTTTCGAGATTCCCAACATCCGGGAGCACTGCAGCTGGGTTCACATAGCCGAGCCCGACGCCGCCACGGCCAAAGCGGTGGACTTGACGAGGATGGCTGTTGCGCGGGTGCGGCATCTGCGCCCCTTGGAACCGGAGACGGTGCCGCTCATCAAGCGCACCCTCGTGATCGGCGGAGGCGTTGCCGGGATTCAAGCTTCCCTGGACCTCGCGGACGCCGGCTACGAGGTTGTTCTGGTGGAAAAAGCGGCTTCCATCGGCGGCATCATGGCCCGGCTCGACAAGACCTTCCCCACCATCGACTGCTCCATCTGCATCCTCGGCCCCAAGATGGCCGACGCGGGCAAGCATCCCCGGATCCGCCTCCACACCTTGAGTGAGATCGCCGATGTCCGGGGGTATGTGGGCAACTTCGAGGTCCGGATCCGCAAAAAAGCCCGCTACGTTTCGGAAAAGGAGTGCTCGGCATGCGGGGAGTGCACCAAGGTCTGCCCCGTCGTGCGTCCCGACGAATTCGACCAGGGGCTCTCGTCTCGCAAGGCCATCCACTCGCCTTTCCCTCAAGCCGTCCCCTCGGCGTACCTGGTCAACGCCAGCGAATGTCTCGGCAGCAACCCGGTCGTGTGCGGCAAATGCATCGAGGTCTGCAGCAAAGGGTGCATTGACTTTCACATGTCCGACGAGGAGGTGGTGGAGCGGGTCGGATCCATCATCGTGGCCACGGGGATCGAGCCTTACGATCCCACCGAAATGGACGAATACGGCTACACCCGGTTCGAAAACGTCCTGACCAGCATGGAATTCGAGCGGCTGATCAACGCCGCCGGCCCCACCAAAGGGGAGATCCTCCGCCCCACCGACAAGAAGCACCCCAAATCCATCGGCTTCATCCAGTGCGTGGGCTCGCGGTCCGTCCAGAAGGGCCACCCGTACTGCTCCAACGTCTGCTGCATGAACACCATCAAGAGCACGCTCATCGCCAAGGAGCATGACCCGGATGTGGACCTCAAGGTCTTCTACATCGACATTCGGGCCTACGGGAAAGGCTTCGAGGATCTCTACCGACGGAGCCGGGGGCTCGGCGTGAACTACGTGCGGGGACTTCCCGGAACCGTCGAGGAGCTGCCAGGCGGGAGCCTGCGCGTGGCCGTGGAAAACGGGGCAACGGGGACCGTCCAGTTTCACGATCTGGACATGCTGGTACTGGCGGTGGGAGTGAAGCCCGCACAATCGACCCGTAAGCTCCAGGAAATGCTGGGACTCCAGCTCACCTCCGACGGGTTCTTCCTCGAGGCCCATCCCAAGCTCCAGCCCGTGGACGCAGCCACGCGGGGCATCTTTTTCGCCGGGTGCGCCGAAGGCCCTAAGGATATCAAGGACAGCGTGACCCAGGCGTCCGCCGCGGCCATGCGGGCCGTGCGGCTCATGCATGAAGGCAAGATCCTGACAGAGCCCATCACCTCGGAGATCATCCAGGAGCACTGCAAGGCGTGCGGCAAATGCGCGGAAGTCTGCCCCTACAACGCCATCACGGTGGACGTGAAGAAAAAGACCCCGGCGACGGTCAACACCGCGGCCTGCATGGGCTGCGGCGCTTGCGCCGCCGAATGCCGCTTCGGTGCCGTCACCATGAACCACTTCACCGACCGGCAGGTGATCGAGCAGATCGACGCGCTCCTGTCTGAAAACCCTCGGGAAAAGGTCCTGACGTTCGCCTGCAACTGGTGCTCTTACGCCGGGGCCGACTTTGCGGGCGTCTCGCGCCTTCAGTACCCTCCGAGCGCCCATCTCATTCGCACCATGTGCTCGGGGCGGGTTTCGGAAGATTTCATCTGGCATGCGTTCGCTCGGGGCGCTCCGGTCGTTCTCGTGACCGGCTGCCACATCGGCGACTGCCACTACATCAGCGCCAACCACTGGACCGAAAAGCGCGTGCGGCGTGTGCACAAAAAGATGGAGAAGCTTGGCCTGCGTCCGGAGCGGCTGCAGCTCGAATGGATCAGCGCGGCCGAAGGCACCCGGTTCTCCGGTGTGATGCGGCGGATGGATGAGCTGCGTCGAAGCGTGACTCCCGAGGAGGTTGCGGAAACGGCCAGGATCCTGGAGGCATCCAAGAAAGGCGGCGAGGCATGAATCGATTCCACCCATGGTTGTTCCTGATCGTGACCCTGTTCCTCTGGACGAGCGGCATACCCCATGCGGACGCCGCACCGAAGGATGCTGCAGCGGGGCTCGGCGCCGCGCAGGCGGCAGAGCCGGGAGCGCCGTCCATCGAAGTGTCCGACCCAGTGTTCGACTTTGGCGAGGTCATGGAGGGCAGCGAGGTCACGCACGAGTTCCTCGTGAGAAACGATGGCAAGGGCACGCTGCGGATTGAGCAGGTGCGGCCCAGTTGTGGGTGTACGGCGGCCCACTACGACCGGACCGTTCCAGCCGGGGGGACCGGGAAAGTCACACTCCGGCTGGACACCCGCGGCTATGAGGGAAAGCTCAAGAAGACGGCAACGGTTCTCAGCAACGACCCCCGGGAGCCCCGTCTGATCCTCACCCTGCAGGGCGCCGTCAAAACGCTCGTCGATGTCGGTCCTTTGAGGAGCGTCGTCTTCCGGGGTCCTGCCGACCAGCAGATCCAGAAAGTCATCGACCTGGTGGGTGTCAAACCGTTTCGGATCCAGAAGGTCGAAACCACCCTCGAGGGGAAGGTGGCTCATGAGCTGGAACCCCTGGAAACGGGCAATGGCTATCGCCTGAAGCTTGATAACCTCGCGAAGCAAGGCAGCTACGCCGGAGCCATCAGAATCACGACCGACATCGCCAAAAAACCGGAGATCACTATCCGGATTACCGGGAGCATCGAAGGCGACATCGCAGTGAGGCCCCGTACGATTGTCGTCGGGCGCCTGGCCGCCCGGCAGCCGCCGCGCGAAGGAAAGCTCTCGGTTGTCAGCACCCGCGGGCGGACCTTTCGAATCACGAAGCTCACCTATGACCCGCGGCTCATCACGGTCACCCAAACGCCGCTCGACAAAGAGCCTGGCTATACGCTGGAAATCAAGCCCGTCATGGAGAGTATCCCGACGGGAGCCCGCGAGAAGACGCCCCTCGTGATTGAAACGGACGCCGGTCCTTCCGCCAATTGTGACGTCCAGGTCTTCGTGGTGCATTCAACGGGCTCGGCGTCAGAGACGGGTGCCAAGGACCAGCGGTCGGGCCATGAGAAGTGAGAGGTGAGCCGAAGCCGCAAGGCCACGGAAGCGCCCGGAGACACTGCGGTGCCCCATTCCGAAAGGGGGAAAGGA
>CALBZH010000101.1 GCA_937889795.1 uncultured Syntrophobacteraceae bacterium
GTGCTTGTCCGTGTATTCTTTACCATTTCTGCCTCGCATCCAGTCGGTCTGCCCCTTGACAACTTGGGGGACGTATGATCTTGATGGCCCCGTACGTCGTCGATGGCCTTGCGTTGTGATAAGGTCGAGAGGTCCGTATTGTCGCGCGGCGTTTCCCTTTCCATGGAACGTGCTCGTAGGCCATGAATCCGATGGACCCAGAGAGTCTCTGCCCGTGCGATGCCTCGTCCGAGGAGGCGCTCCGTTGCCGGGCGCACATGGAGCACTTGAAGGAATGCTTCAAGATCGCAGGGGTGATCAATTCGTCCCTGGAGCTGGACGAGGTGCTGGAGCTCATCATGTCCGCCTCGCGGGCGGTGCTGAGGGCGGAAGCCTGCAGCCTCCTGCTTGCGGACCCGGCAACGGATGAGCTGGTGTTCACGGTGGCACAGGGACCGGTGGCCGACCAACTGCGGGATTCCCACCGGGTCAAGAAAGGGAGCGGAATCGCCGGCTATGTTTTTGAAACCGGAGAGCCTCAGCTCATCGAGGACGTTTACGAGGACCCGCGATTCCACCCCGGCTTCGATCGCAGGACCGGATACCGGACGCGCTCCATGCTCTGCGTTCCCATCCAGGCGAAGGAGCGTGTCATTGGTGTGTCCCAGGTGATCAACCGCCAGGACGGCCTTCCTTTCACTCGCGAAGACCTTGAAACGCTCCTGCTGCTCTGCAGTCATGCCGCCGTTGCCATCGAGAACGCACGCATGCACCAGGCACTTCTGCAACGACAGCGGATGGAGAGCGACCTCGCCTTTGCACGCAGCATTCAGCTGAGCTTCCTGCCCCAGGAGAGCCCGGTAGTGCCAGGGTTCCGTTTCGAAGCGCATTACCAGGCCGCGCTGGAGGTGGGGGGCGACTTCTATGATTTCATCGCCCTGGACGACAATCGGCTTGGGATACTCATTGGCGATGTCTCCGGAAAGGGCGTGTCGTCCGCCCTCTACATGGCGAGGCTGACCTCGGATTTCCGCCTTCTCGCCATCCGCCACAAGGATCCCGCCGATCTCGTGGCCCGCGTCAACGACGTCCTTTGCGAGCGGAGCAGCCACGGGATGTTCGTGACGCTGTGCTATCTTGTTCTCGATGTTTCCGATAGCTCCCTCAGCTATATCAACGCCGGTCACATTCCTCCTTTCCGATGGAATGCGCTTGACCCGGATCGGACCGTCCACCTGCTGAGGCAGGGGGGTGGCCCTCCGACGGGCATTCTCCCCGGGATGCGCTACGAGCTTGGCCAAGAGCGCCTTGAGCCGGGCGATCGATTGCTGCTCACGACCGACGGCCTGACGGAAGCCATGAACGGTTCGGGTGAGCGGTTCGGCATGGATCGCTTGGAAAGGGTTCTCAAGGATGCCGGGCCATCCTGCGGCGAAGCTCGGGAGGCCATTCTGCGTGCTGTCGACAGGTTTGTCGGGAGCAACGCTCAGTCGGATGACCTCACCGTTGTGCTCATGGGATGCGAAGCTCGCCCATGAGCCCCCTCACCTTTTCCGGACCCGTAACCCTGGAGCTGCCGTCCGATCCCGCGGTTCTCTTCCTCGTGCGTGCTCTCGTGGATCGGCTCGCGGAGAGGCTCGGCTTCGAGCGGCGGGAAGCGGAGCAAATGGTGCTGGCCGTGGACGAGGCGTGTGCCAACGTCATTCGTCACGCCTACGGCGGCCGGGTGGATGGACGCTTGATCGTCACGTTTGTGGTGAAAAGCGAAACGTTTGAGGTTAGTATTCGCGACTTTGGCGAGCAGAAGGACCCTGGAGCGTTTCAGCCCCGGGACCTTTTGGAGGTTCGTCCGGGAGGTCTCGGCATGCACTTCATTCGTTCTGCCATGGATGAAGCACGCTACGAGCACCCGGCCGACGGGGGAACGGTACTCCGGCTGCTCAAGCGCCGGCAGCGGAGTGTGGAGGTTGACCAGAATTGAAAGTAGAGGTCGTTGAAAAGGCTCCTCGGACGTTCGTCATCAGGACCGAGGGCGATGTGGATTTGAGCTCCTCACCGCGTCTGCGCGACGCGGTGCTTTCCGTTTTCGACCAGGAAACGGGGCATGTGGTGGTGGACCTGAGCGCGGTTTCTTACATGGACAGCTCAGGGATCGCTACGCTGGTGGAAGCGCTCCGGCTTTCCCGCCAGTCCAACGCACGGTTGACCCTGGCGGCCATGCGCCCAGCCGTGGAGTCGGTCTTTGAGCTGGCCTATCTGAAGCAGGTGTTCGAAGTGGCCGTTTCCGTGGAGGAGGCGCTTGGGGGAGGAATGCCGGCGTGAGCCGTCATGCAGCCCGGTCCCCGGTCGTGAGCCGGACCGTTCTCTTTTTGCGCCATCTGACGAGCATCACCTGGTTTTTCGTCGAAAGCCTGCGATGGATACTTGTCAAGCCGTTCCAGGGCAAACCGCTGCGGGTGAAAGCCGCGATTGCTCAAATGGAGGAGGTTGGCGTCAAGTCGCTCCCCATCGTGCTCCTGGTTTCGTTTGTGATCGGGATCATTCTTGTCCTCCAGACGGCCTACCAGCTGGCGAAGTTTGGAGCCGTCAACTATGCGGCGAGCCTGGCCGGCGTGGCCATGACGCGGGAGATGGGGCCGCTGCTGACGGCGATCGTGGTGGCGGGACGCGTGAGCGCCGCGTTCACGGCCGAGCTGGGAACCATGATGGTGACCGAGGAAATCCTGGCTCTTGAAGTCATGGCCATCGCTCCCATCGCCTACCTCGTCGTCCCGCGATTGCTGGCGATGCTCATCATGCTCCCCTGCCTCACCGTCGTCGCCGACGTGACGGGGATGATCGGGGGATACGTGGTGGGGACGACGGCGGTTGGGATCCGGTCCTCGCTGTACATCCAGAACACCCTGGACTCGCTGCTCACCAAGGACATCCTCACCGGGCTCTTCAAAAGC
>CALBZH010000102.1 GCA_937889795.1 uncultured Syntrophobacteraceae bacterium
ATGGCCCTGTCCTCGGTGACCGTGGTCACCAATGCCAACCGGCTGCGTTTTTTTCGACCGCGATGAGCCTGCGGCTCGCGGGAGCGGGGCAATCGAGCGGGCTTTGTCGATACAAATTATCAAGTGAGATTCAAATCTACTTGCGAATCCATCCCGAGCGCGGTAAGTGATGCCTCCCGCCCAGCGCCCCTTCGGCCTGGCGATCCCAATCAAAGACGAGCAACACGCCCATGGACACCCTTTTTTCCCGGATCACCTACATCTTCGACCCGCTGCACGCCTTTTACGAGCACGAGAGGGTCTACCGCAAGATCTCCATCTCCCTGGTTTTTCTCTTTCTCTGCAGCCTGGGACTCATCGAGCTGAACCGGCAGGGTTTGCTGCCCGCCGAGCTCGCCGCCCTCCTGCCGCGCAACCATTTCTACGCGGTCCATGCCGCCTTCACCGTCATCCTGGTGCTTGAGGTCATCAGTCTGATCTTTGTCCTGCCCTGCTCGTTTTCCCGCTCGCTGGGCAAGCAGTTCGAGATCCTGTCCCTGATCCTGATCCGCAACGCTTTCAAGGAATTGTCCTATTTCGCCGAACCACTCAGCTACGAGGGCAACATCGAAAAGATCCTGCATATCCTGGCCAGCGGCTTTGGCGCATTGCTGATTTTCGCCCTGTTGGGCGTGTACTACAAGATCCAGAAACGAAGCGGCGAGGACGGCCGGTCCATTGATCTGTACGGCTTTGTCGCCTCGAAAAAGGCGATCTCCCTGCTGCTGCTGGTGTCCTTCGTCTGCATGGGCGGCTACTCGATTTATCAAACCCTGCAGGGCATCGAACACCCGGATTTTCTCCACGGCTTCTACACCCAGCTCATCCTCACCGACATTCTCATTGTCCTGGTGTCGCAGTGCTTCCACCCCTCGGCCAAGATGATCTTCCGTAATTCCGGCTATGCCTTGTCGACCCTGATGATCCGTCTGGCCCTGGTGGCGCCGGTTTACTACAACGTGCTGCTCGGCGTCGCCGCCATGCTCTTTGCCATCCTCCTCACCCTGGTCAGTCAGCACCTGTTCCAACAGCAGCGGAAACTCTAAAAAAAAAACGGGAGGCAGATGTCTGCCTCCCGTTGTCATCCCCGCCTCAACGCGGCGCGCGTTTTTTCCAATGCGCTTTCAAGGTGTCATGTATCCGTGGGGTGGACACGCGTTTTTGGTGTAAGCCCACCTCTACAAGAAAAAAGGCGCCTCTTGCAGGCCCAGGCGGATTACTTGGTGAACTCGATCACCGCGTCGCAGTACTCTTCCACCGCCTTCTGGATGGCGGCCTTGTCGGCGTCGGTGGGGGCGCCCTGCCACTCGTAGTGGCCCAGCTTGTCCCAGCCGGACTTTTCGGTCTTGGCCTCGAAATCCTTCTGCGCGCCGCCGACCCACCCGAACGAGCCGAAACGGAACACCTTCTTGTTGGTCACCTTCTTGACCTGCAGCTCCTCGATCACATGGGCCATGGGCGGGAACATCTTGTACTCGTAGGTGGGCATGCCGAAGATCAGGCCGGCGGATTTCCAGGCACTGGCCAGGATGTAGCCAATCTCGTCGCCCGGCACCTGGAACACATGCACCGGGATGTTCCGTTTACGCAGGGTCTCGATCACCAGCCCCAGCACCTGCTTGGTGTTGCCGTACATGGAACTCCACACCACGGTCACCTCGCGCTCGGCCGGCCCTTTGCTGTACTCGGCATAACGTTTGTAGAGATCGATGATCACCGCCGGATTGTCGCGCCAGATGATGCCATGCGAAGGGCAGATCACCTTGACGTCCAGACCGCCCAGCTTTTCCAGCCCCTTGAGCACAAAGGGCGAGAAGGTGGCAACGATGTTGGCGTAATAACGCAGGGCCTCTTCCTCGAAGAACTTGTGTTTTTCCGAGGAGATCTGATCGTCGAAAATCGCGTTCTCGTCAATGCTGCCGTAGGAGCCGAAGGCGTCGCAGGAAAAGAGAATCCCCCGCTTGCGCTCGTAGGTCATCATGGTCTCGGGCCAATGGATGTTGGGGGTATCGAAGAACTGCAGCTCGTAATCGCCCACCGTCAGCACCATGCCGTCGGCGATGGCGATGGCCCGCTCGGCCGGCACCTCGGCAAAGGCCTGGAGCAGCGGAATGGCTTTCTTGGTGCAGTAGATGACCGCCTTGCTGTTTTGCTTGCAGAACTCGCGCAGCCAGCCCGAATGGTCCGGCTCCATGTGGTTGACGATGAGGATGTCGATATCCTCGACGCCCAAAGTCGCGCCGCCCAGCTGCTGGGTGATTTCCTGGGGGAAGTTGAAGATATCCTGGGTGAGGTCGATCATGACGTTCTTTTCCGCCTTGATCAGGTAGCCGTTGATAGAAATGCCGTGGGGAATCGGCCAGATGCCCTCGAACAGATAGTTTTTGTCCTCGATGTTGACGGAAAGACGATAGATGTCGTCGACCACTTTCTTGATATGCATTGTTCAGTACTCCGATCGCAAACGTTGGCTGAGGTTCATTCTTCAGGGCGAAGCTTATCGAGGCTCGCCGGAAAGCTTCGTACCATACGCCGGTTAGGGGAAAATTTCCAGACGCAAAATGGGGCGATGAGCCAAGCGGAAACGCGGCTCGCACGCGGGGGTCACGATGGCTGAAACCCGGAATCGGAGTCCCGAAGGAAGGCGAAACGGGGCTGAAGTTGTCCGTTCACCTCGACCTGTTCACGGAACATGGCCAGGGGACGAACCCACAACCCCGATTCGTTGTACAGGGGGCGATAGACAACCAGCGGCTCAAGGGTTTCGCTGTGGCGGGCCACACCCAGCACCTCGTATTCGCCGCCCTTGTAATGACGGTAA
>CALBZH010000103.1 GCA_937889795.1 uncultured Syntrophobacteraceae bacterium
GATCTTCCTTCATGGGTCTTTTGATCTGGCTTCGCAGCTTGGATGGAAACGACTTCATGAGAACATCCGAGGAATCGGGGAGCTTCAGAAGCATGCGAACCTTGTGGGTCCTTGTGGATGCTCTCACCGGAAGGGCGAGTGAGCCTCGCTCGCTCCATGCAGAAGCTTCCTCCACCCCCATGAGCCATTGCAATGGTGAATAGTGCCGAAGCTCCACGCTTCTCGCCTTGGCATCCCGGGCAAGGCGAACGGCCTCTTCCAGAAGGACTCTCTCCAACGTCTCGTCATCGGCGAGTATGCCCCCCATGTCGAAATAGGGGATTGAAACCAGAGCATTTCCAAACAGCATATGGCTCAAGTGAACCGTGGGAAGCACACCGGAAATTCTCATCGTTGGGGAGACTGCACCGTCGACACGCACCGGCTCAATGCCCCGGTGCGCCGGAGCACTCTCTTCTGACTTCTTGGGATGCTCGCTTCGGGCCATCAAGTAGTAGCATCGATGACCGTATGTGCGGGTGATCACCTCGCGCCATCCCGAAAGGTGATAAAGCGTCCCTCGAGGATGCGCAGAGACGTAGTCATCCCACTGGTCCCTGGCGGTCGGATCGAGCAAGTCAACCTGCGCACTCGATTTCCGACCCCTTTCAGCCAAGCGATTCACCATATCCGGTCGCCTATTCCTGAAGGTATTGCATGCATGTCACAAATCGAGACTCCCGGCACGAGAGTAAGAAGGCGCCCAATTTTCCCAACGTCCCATCCAGGTTGCAGTAATGTCGGACTTTCTGGTCGAAGCGAGCCCCTGCCACCCTCGGCTGACCAGAGTCAATCTCCCAGGGGTGCACGTAAAAGACATAGGCTCCTTGTCGTCGCATCACCCATTGGACCGCCTTATGAAACAAGAAAAAGGGAATAAGACGAAAGTAACCTCCTCCCCCGATGGGAACCGTAATCTTGCCCCATTGAAGGTTGCTGACCGGGATCTCATGCAGGTGCGTGGAAAGCTGAAAGGCGATCCCTTTTCTCGTCTCATCCAAGAGATCCAAGGTTCCATACCGACTGTTCAGCGCAAAGGAGTTGAAGCTTGAGTCGTAACGATATCCACATTCAGTAAGTATCTCAAGTACTTGCCTTGTGATCGAAAAGCTCGGGGCACGGAATCCGTATACCTCAGCTCCGATGATATCCTCCAGGAGCTTCTTGCTGTCCCCAATGTCCCGGCTCAGCTCCTCACGAGATTGTCCACCGCACAACTGGTGGTTGAACCCGTGCGACGCCACCTCGTGACCACGTTCATGGATTTCACGAACCAAACCAGGCAAACGCTTCGCAATCCAGCCAAGGACGAAAAAGGTCGCGCGCAAACCCCTTGTGGGTTTGTCTGCCGCGATGTCGCTTCCGCCACATGGATCATCAAAGAGATCCAAAAGCCGATGCGTATTTCGCTCGACGCGCAATTCACAGGAGGGCCAGACTGCAACCGGGAATTGCGTCCTCAGGTTCTCAACCTGAAACCAATCCTCAACATCCACAGTGAGCAGCACATAAGTCTTGGGGGGATCACTGACTTGATAGGTGTCCATTATGATTCTGCCGATCAGCACCTGAAAACACAATGCATAGGCGTAAGCGAAGCACGATTGTCTCAGAAACGCACATAAACGAAAGGCTGTAATTCTGGTTCACTGTATATCAGTATAAACAATATCTGTAACACATAAAAGATAATGATGCCGTGAATTCTTAGCAGCTTCATGAGGTACTTTCGACCATCACCATTCATATCTATCCCCAATTTCTCTCTTAGAGCCTATCGCAGCAACCCTTGTGCAGTCAGAATGGCATTGATGTGCTCAGCGATGACCACACTCATTTGCTTGATGCCCTCAGGCTTCAGATGGTGATCTCGAAAGAAGTATCTTGATGTATCAGTGGAAGACTTGAGCTTCGAGTATGGTTTGTAAGCGGCGATATAGTTTATCCCGTTCCTGCGGCAGAATTCCTCGAGGTCATGGTTCGAGTAAACCGATCCGACGCTTTCGTCGTAAAATGGCTCCCCGTCTACGAGAATGAAATGGGCGCCGTTCTGCTCCACCGTCTCCTTGAACAACTGGATCAGGCGCAATGTGAGGGGCCAGCTCTCTTCAATGCATATCTTTCTTCTCCACTCCACATACTTGACCGCCGAATCACCACCCGAGGTCTTATCTGCCCCACCCACGGCAAGAGCCAGATCGTTTGCCACCTTCACAATGTCATTGTAAACCTTGCTCTCAAGAATCTTGTTGGCCAAAACGCGATACAGCATGGAGCCCGCCTTGAAACGCTCCCACGGAGCCGACATGTCTTTGGGAACGGGAGGAATGTATACGAGCTGCTCTTCCGCGTTGAGCCTGTAATAAGCGGAATACTCCCGCCTATGGATCTTGATGGAGTTGTCCGGGAAATCGCTCATGAAGTAACAGATCACGACGTCCGGGTCAAACTTCTTTC
>CALBZH010000104.1 GCA_937889795.1 uncultured Syntrophobacteraceae bacterium
TTAATGTCGCTCATGACCAGTAGAAACTCATCACCACCCATGCGGAAGCAATAATCCTTGCTTCGAATAAGCCGGGACATCCTGTCGGCCGTTGCCTTCAGCACAAGATCCCCGCTCTCATGCCCCCACGTGTCGTTTACGGACTTGAAGCCATCCAGATCGATGAAAAGAAAAGCCACTGATTGGTTAAGAAATTTGGCTTCCTCCAAGAGGCGATGGCAAACCTTATCCAAGCTCTCCCGGTGGAGAACCTTGGTCAGGGGATCCGTGATGAGGCTACACTGCTGAACCTTGACCAGGAAAATGAACGTGTAGACAGCATCAAGGCGAAGGGGAGTCAACGAGTAGAGGGAATCAATGGAACGATAAGGGAGGCGGTATCCGTTCCCGTCTCCATGATTCAGGAAATTCGTAAAGTCGACCTCATCGATCGATTCAGAAAAGGAAGCGTTGCGGGCGAGAAGCGCGCCGTTCTTGAGCAGGCAAGCCGCTTGCGGCAGACCCTCCACGATTTTTCGCAAATATCCTTCAAGCTCATATGGCCCTGGCGCTTGCATGGTCCTCCTCGCTCTCCTCCCAGGCCAAGATGTAGAAAGCCAGATACCACACGGTCAACACGGAATCAAGGTGAGATACTCAGCCATCAATCCTCAAGCAACGTAAAACAGCCGTCGCCTGAGGGACAATCGGTAGTCCCGAACCGCTTCATCGATTGGCGCTCGCGGACGCACGATTCGATGGCTCTAACGGCCCTCCGGCAAAGAGACCAGGGCGATCGGCAACATGGCTTCAGGAACTTCAGAAGGCAACGCCGCCGAGCTCGCTCTTCAGTATGGAGGTGTCGACGGCGCGCAGGGGACTGGGAGATTCATGCTCGAACGATGGGGAAGAGCGTTCCTCCGGAAACGCGCAGCAAGTCCTTGAAATCAAGCTCGATCGTGCGGGTGTTGCTGCCGCTTCCGAAGCGGACCCTGGTCGCTGTTTCCAGGTGACTGTCGAAAATGACCTTGACATTATCGTTCAGGGGGATTGGACCGACGCCCCCGATCTCAAAACCGAGGGCTTGTTCCACTTCCTCCGGGGACAGGCTGCGAAGCTGCTTGCGGTTGACTTCCAGCGCGTCCGCGAGCCTGCGATAGTCGATTCGGTCGTGGCATCGTACCGCCGCCAGTATCCAGAACGCGTCCTTGACCTTGAAAACCACTGTCTTCAGCAAGCCTTCCAGGAGATGGGAAGCCCGCACCGCGGCCTCTTCGATGGAGACCACGGGCGGGTGCTCGTGAATCAGAAATGGGACGCCGCTTCGCCGCAGCAGGTCGATGACTTCTTCGTAGATCATACAGTCCTTCCAGGTTGGGCTGAATCCATCACGCAACTGGCAGTGGACGCGCGTCGATCCTCATGACCGCGCGTCTCCCGCCGGCCATTAGACAGGGCGGCACATCCCCTTTCGCATCATGTTGCCGCCGAGCGAAGCGGCGCATCCGAGGCGAAACCACGCCGCGGGGGTGAGTGCGCTGCAGTCGGCGGCCAGTGGATCGGAACCAGCCAATATCGAGCCGGGCACTACGCCGCAAGACCGAGCCATGCCCCGAACCGCGCCCAGCCGGCCACCGTGATGCCGTATTCCCGACCCGCATCCAAAACCACATCCACCAGGAAATGTCCATATCCCCGGGCGCACGCGATCACAAGTCCGGGGGTCTTTCCCTGGCCTTCCAGTTGGGCGATGAAACAGGTCACGTCATCGAGCGGAGCCAATGCGACCGATGGGACCGGGTCCCTGGCGAGGTCCACACCGCTCAGCTTGCTCAAGAGCGCATAGCACTTCGGACCCACCACACCAAGGGCGGCATAGCCGTCCGTGACATCCGTGGCGAATGGATCGTCCAGCAGCGGCCTCTCCTTCCCGAGTACGAGGAGTCTCGCTTCCGACGGGCTCAGGCGGGCCAGAAGGCTTCCTTCCGACAAAACGGCCAGCCGCGGCTTGCCGGGCATGGCCAGTCCGAGCGGCTTCCGGGTATCGAGATCGGCTCCCTGGATTGTCCATTTCGGCACGTGGCTGAGGTCCGTGACAAAACAATCGCTTCTTCTCATTTCCCCCGCATAGCTCAAGGGGATCTCCCAGCCGTCACTCTCGTAAACCCGCTCCGGCTCGAGGCCCATGTCCACGGGGGATCTTCGTTTCAACATAAGGAGGCTCCTTTCTCTCTATTTGACCGACTGACCGACTCTTCTCGAAATCAGCATTTCAGCCGCAAGCCATCGGGATCGTAGAACGGAGCCCGAACGATCGTGCCGCGCACCGTCCTGAACTCGGGAACCTCCTGCTTCTTCCCGACCAGCCTGCCGTCCGTATAGAAGTCCAAGGCTCCCCCCATGACCGCTAGGTCCGGGTCCACCAGGGCAAGACCGATCGACTGGCCCAGTGCCTCGCTGGCGCGCGACGAGGTGACGCGGCCTTTGACGACCCCCTGAGCCACGACGATGGATCCGTCCGACGGCGTTTTGGACGCGTTGTCCATGATGAAAGCCACCAACTTCTGGCGGTGGGTCTGCCTTTCGGTGAACCGAAGCGCGGGGGCGCCCACCGTTCCGGCGTCCGTTTTGGAGCGGTCCCAGGCCCAGCCCATGCCGATGTCATGGAGCGTCGAGTGGTTGTCCGTGTCCGTTCCGAGGATCACATGCCCCTTCTCCAGCCGGAGCACTGACTGGGCTTCCAGGCCGAAAGGTCCGATGCCGAATTCCTTGCCGGCTTCCAGGATTGCAGCCTGGAGGGGTTCTCCGTACGATGCCGGGAAGTGAATCTCAAACGACAGCTCCCCCACAAACCCCACGCGCATCACAAAAGCATCGACGGTCCCGCACAGTTTCATCCTGCGAAAGCCCATGTAGGGAAAGGCTTCATTGCTGCAGTCGCCGTCGGTAAGCTTCACCAGAACCTCCCGCGAGCGCGGTCCCGCCAGGTTGATGGCAGCGAGCGCATCCGTGAGATTCACGAGGGCGTATTGCCAACCCTCCTCCTTGCTGTGAAATGAAAGCCATTCCGCCGTGCTGCCGGCTCGTAGGCTGCTCGTTGTGAAGTAGTATTCGCCCTCGCCGGTCTTGGTTACGACGCCGTCGTCGATGATGATCCCCTGCTCGTTGCACATGGCGGAATAGGTCAGCCGCCCTTCGCGCACGCGGCTCATGTTGCCGACGTAGACCCGGTTCAGCAGCTTGAGCGCATCCGGTCCCTTGATGCTGAATTTGCCGAGGGTCGACACGTCGATGAATCCGACGCCTTTGCGCACCCGCTCGATTTCGGTGCGAGCCGTTTGTTCGTCGAAGTATCGGGCTCTCTCCCAGACGCCCGCCAGTTTGAGGGTCCCGCCCAGAGCCTTCTGGCCGTCGTGAAGGGGGGTTCGCTTGCTCGACGCGTGCCTTCGCCCCGCCAGAGCCGCAAGACTCGTGGGCACAACCGGAGGCCGGACAGTCGTCGGCATGACTTCGCCCAGAGCCAGCCCCTTGTTCTCCGCTACCAGCAGCGGTAGGTTGACGCCAGAAAGGTAACTCTGCGACGGCCCCGTCCCGACCGTGGTGTAACGCTTGACGAGCTCCACTTGGTCGTAGCCCTCGCCCATGGCGCCCCCGACCTGGTCGATCGTGACGTCTTCATCAAAGCACACAAAGCATTTGTGGCCGCCCCGATGCGGTTTGAGCTTGGCCAGACCCGAAGGAGGACCAGGAAGCGAGGCGGCGACTTCCCTGGCTTCACGGAGCGGTTCCTCGACGTCCACACCCGCACCGGCGAGAGCCGCAAGCCCAGCGACACGACCCTGGGCCAAGATGGTTGAGACGTTCTCAACGCCCATCACACGCCCGGCGGCATAGACACCGGGCGGCAACTGCTTCGGCAGAAACTTCGCGCACGCGGCGTCGTAGGCCATTTTGGCTCCCGCGACGTGGAGCAACTGGGAGAGCGGCGCCTCCCCCGCCGAGGTCACCAGGAGGTCCGCCGACAGCCGGATCGCTTCCTTTCCCGCAGCCATCGGCTTCATGGTGACTCCCTTGACCGTTCGGAACCCATGGGCCTTGGAGACGGCGTATCCCGGATAGAAGGGGATGGAAAGCTGTTGGACCCGTGCGGCAAGCGAATCGTCGAAGCCGGAAGCCCTTGCATCGGCCACGGCCACCACCGCCACGCCGACGCCCGCCAGGTCGCAGGCAAGCTCCAGCATGCCGTCGTGAGCGCCGCTCAGGACCGCCCGGTCCCCCGGTTTGAGTCCGTACCTGTGGATCAGCTGGTGCACGCACCCCGCCTGCATGATCCCCGGGAGGTCATTGTTCTCGAAGAGAAGCGGTCGTTCGGTGGCCCCCGTCGCGACAACCACGCTCCGCGCCCTGATTTCGAGGTAGGCCTCGCGGAAGTGATCGGCCGGGCCACCCTGCTGAACGGCGGTCACCTGGTTGGACTGGTAGATCGCCGTAGCAGCCGTGCTGCGGAAGACCTGGATGCTCTCACAGGCCTCAACCTCTTCGGCCAAACGGGCGGCGTAGCGGTAAGCGGGAATCGACGGTCCGACCGGGACCAGCCGGTAGTCGAGGGAGCCGCCCAAGTGAGCATTCCTTTCGATCAGGATCACCCGGACCCCTCCCTTGGCCGCGGCAAGCGCCGCCTCCATGCCGGCAGGACCGCCCCCGATGACGCAGACTTCCGCGTTCAGGAAACGGTTTTCATGGATCGCGTCGGGCTTGTCCGGATCGATGGCGCCGAGCCCGGCCGCCCGGCGGATCACCTCCTGGGCATAGGGCCACACCCAGGCCGGCTTATGGAACAATTTGTAATAGAAGCCCGCCGGCATGGCGAAGCCGAGAAGCTGCATGACGGACAGGAGATCCCATTCCGGCGTTCCCAGAACATTTTGGGGCGCCACTGCCATGCCGTCTCGAAGCGGGGTCCGGCAGCCCCGGATGTTGGGCTCGCCATCGACCGTCATGAGGCAGTTCGAGCTGAGCCCAAGATCGGAAGAGCGTCGTGTAGGGAAAGAGTGTAGATCTCGGTGGTCG
>CALBZH010000105.1 GCA_937889795.1 uncultured Syntrophobacteraceae bacterium
TAACGACTACCTACTCACCCTGCTCAAGCTCTCATAATTTCGTGCGATTGCCCTGCGGGCCGACCTCTCCTCATCAAAGCATCACTCCACCGTCACACTCTTGGCAAGATTTCGCGGCTGATCAACGTCTGTCCCTCTAAGAACGGCAACGTAGTAGGCCAGTAGCTGTAGCGGCACCGTAAACAGAATCGGAGCAAGCCATGGTGAGCTGCTCGGAATCACGAGCTGATTATCTGCGGCCCCGAGCTTGTCGTCAGGAGATTCCTCGATCAAGGCGAGAATCTGCCCACGGCGGGCTTTTACCTCCTGAACATTACTCAGCATCTTTTCATAGATCGCCCCGCGCTGCATAAGAACGACCACGGGAAGCCGTTCGTCGATCAAGGCGATCGGGCCATGCTTCATTTCTCCAGCCGCATAACCCTCAGCATGGATGTAGGATATTTCCTTGAGCTTCAGCGCTCCCTCCAGCGCGATCGGGTACAGGGTCCCACGTGCCAAGTACAAGAAGTCTTGAGCGTCACGATATCGCTCGGCCCATTCCCTTAAGACTTCTCCGTCCGTAAGGACCTCCTCGATTTTCCCTGGCAGTTCAAGGAGCTGCTGGATATGCACTGAAAGGTCGGCGCTCGAGATCCGTCCCAGAGTGTTGCCGCAGTGCAGGGCGAACAGATAGAGCGCCAGCAATTGCGCTGTGAAGGCCTTCGTCGATGCGACTCCTATTTCCGGACCGGCATGTGTATAGATGACTCCCCGAGCCATGCGCGCAAGGCTGCTTCCAACAACATTCACGATAGCGTGGCAGAGCGCCCCCTTGCCTATAGCCTCCTGAAGGGCGGCCTTTGTATCGGCCGTTTCTCCGGACTGACTGATCACCATCATCAGACACGATTCGTCCATGATCGGGTCCCGATACCTGAACTCAGACGCTAGATCTACCTCAACCGGGATTCGGCTTAGCTTCTCAAGCAGATATTTCCCGACCAGGCAGGCGTGGTAGGACGTGCCACAGGCTACCAAGTAGATCCTCTTCAGCCCCTTAATCTCCGCCTCTGAAAGGTTTAAATCGGGGAGACTGATTCTCTGGTGTTTAAGCTCCACCGCGCCTCTCAGGGTGTCGATCAGAGCATGTGGCTGCTCATGGATTTCTTTGAGCATAAAATGCTTATAACCGGCCTTCTCGGCCATAATGGGATTCCAGTCGATGTAGTGCTTGTCCCTTGACAGAGGGACCCCCTCGATCGTCTCAATTCGGAAGCCCTCGGTCGTCAAGGTCACCAGATCCCCATCCTCCAGGTAAATGACCTCCCGGGTGTAGGGCAGGATGGCCGGAACATCGGAGGCCAGGTAGAAGGCACCCTCGCCTATTCCCAGGATCAGGGGGCTTTCCTTGCGTGCCGCAATGATTTCGCCAGGCTCATTCTCGTTTAGAAAAACCAGCGCGTAACTTCCCCGCAATTGTTTCAGCGTGGAAAGGATCGCTTCCTTCGGAGACCTACCCGAACGCCACTCCTTCTCAGCTAGCTTAACCACAACCTCCGTGTCCGTCTCCGACGAGAACTCGAAGCCATCCCCTTCCAATTGCCCTTTTATTTCGGCATAGTTTTCAATAATGCCATTATGCACCACCACGAAGGGGCCTGAACGATGCGGGTGAGCGTTTTCGTCGGATGGGCGTCCGTGTGTCGCCCACCGTGTATGGGCGATCCCAACGTTCCCAGACACGGGGCTAGAGCCCAGGAGCTCCTCCAGGTTAGCGATCTTCCCCTGGCTCCGCCGAACTTGAACCGATCTCGTTTGGTCGATCACAGCAATGCCTGCGCTGTCATATCCTCTGTATTCCAGCCGCTTGATTCCATCAATCAGGACTTTCACCCCGTCGCTGCGTCCCACATAACCGACGATCCCACACATGGCCGCTCTCCTGCTCCCCAAAGAGGATTGATCAGTGCCCAGATTCACGCCCTATTACCCCTGACGCTTTTCAGGACGTCATGGTCGCCATAATCGATCAACATCCTGTTCGTGTAAAGAAAAACGAAATGCCCTTCAATGGGGCATTTCCCCAATGAAGGGCATTTCAATTCACTCAACGACCGAAAACGCTTCGGATCTATTTCCGCTCGGCGATGCGCAGCCTAGCCATCGCGCGTTGCAAGGCAGCTTGAGCCCGGGCGAACTCGAAACGGTCCTTCGCTTCCTTGAGTCTCCGCTCAGCGCGCTCACGCGCAGCCTTAGCGCGGATCACGTCGATTTGCGTGGCCTCTTCCGCTGCCGTCGCCAAAACCGTAACATGATCCGGGAGAACCTCAGCGAACCCGCCCATGATGGCTACAAAGCGCGTATTGTTGCCAACCCGGAAACGAAGCTCCCCGACCTTCAATTTTGTCAGGAAGGGTATGTGGTTCGGAAGAACGCCGAACTCACCTTCTTCTCCCGGGGCCACAACGATGTCCACCATCTCGCTGAGCACCGTCTTTTCGGGCGTTACCACTTCTAGCAAGATTTTATCTGCCATAAGCTCACCATTCCCTGTGTCTAGGCAGCCGCCATCTGTTTGGCTTTCTCAACGGCTTCTTCGATTCCACCGACCATGTAGAACGCCTGCTCGGGGATCTCGTCATGCTTACCGTCACAGATCTCCTTGAAGCCACGGATGGTATCTTCCATCTTCACGTACTTGCCGGGGAAACCCGTAAAGGTTTCAGCGACATGGAACGGCTGAGACAGGAAGCGTTGAATCTTCCGCGCCCTGGCAACCGTGAGCTTGTCTTCATCCGAAAGCTCGTCCATGCCGAGGATGGCGATGATGTCCTGCAGATCTTTGTATTTCTGAAGAATCTGCTGAACCTCGCGAGCCGTCCGATAGTGCTCTTCACCGAGAACGTTGGGATCGAGGATACGCGACGTGGAATCCAGTGGATCCACAGCCGGGTAAATGCCGAGCTCCGCGATCGGACGGGAGAGAACGACGGTACCGTCAAGGTGCGCGAAGGTCGTGGCCGGAGCAGGGTCGGTCAAGTCGTCTGCGGGCACGTACACGCACTGAACCGAGGTGATCGATCCTTTGGTCGTGGAGGTGATGCGCTCTTGCAGAGCACCAAGGTCCGTACCCAGGGTCGGCTGATAACCAACGGCGGAGGGCATACGACCGAGAAGGGCCGAAACCTCGGCACCCGCCTGGGTGAAACGGAAGATGTTGTCGACGAACAGGAGGACGTCCTGCCCTTCCACATCTCGGAAATACTCGGCGACCGTCAGGGCGGAGAGGGCCACGCGCGCACGAGCTCCAGGAGGCTCCGTCATCTGGCCATACACGAGACCGGCGCGGGGGAGAACCCCGGAATCCTTCATTTCGTGGTAAAGGTCGTTTCCTTCACGAGTCCGCTCGCCCACGCCCGCGAACACCGAGATACCACCGTGCTGCATGGCGATGTTGTGGATCATTTCCATCATGACGACGGTCTTGCCGACACCGGCACCGCCGAACATGCCCATCTTGCCGCCGCGGGGGAAGGGGACCAGCAGGTCGATAACCTTGACGCCCGTTTCGAGAACCTTAACCGACGTGTCCTGCTCCGTGAAGGCAGGGGCTGGCCGGTGAATCGGCATACGTTTGTCGCTCACAACCGGACCCAGGCCATCCACCGTACGCCCAACGACGTTCAGTACGCGCCCCAGAACCGCAGGGCCGACCGGCATGCTGATGGGAGCACCGGTATCCTTGCACTTCATTCCGCGCACAAGACCGTCCGTCAAGTCCATGCCGATCGTACGCACGACGTTGTCACCGAGGTGCTGGGCAACCTCGAGAACCAGGTTATCTTCATCGGGTCCAAGACCAGGGTTGCTGACCAGAAGAGCGGTCATGAGGGGCGGGAGCTTCCCTTCGTCGAACTCGACGTCCACGACGTTTCCAATGACCTGTACGATTTTTCCCACGTTCATGGGGGTATTACCTCCTTAGGTTAAAAACCGACGCAAAAAGGCTTCTACTTGAGGGCCTCCGCACCGCCGACGATATCCATGAGCTCCTTGGTGATGCCTGCCTGGCGGGCCTTGTTGTAAATCAGGGTCAGAGACCGCACAAGTTCTTTGCAGTTGCTGGTGGCGTTCTCCATGGCAGCCATACGGGCCGCATGCTCGCCAACACTCATCTGGTAGAAATATTCCAGGATCTGGATGTAAACAAAATTCGGAAGCAAGTCAGTCAGCAGCGCCTCATGTGACGGCTCGAAGAGGTATTCGAAGTACCCCGTCGGCTCCTCTGCCTTTTCCGGAATGATCGGCAGGAGCTTGACCGTTGTGGGAATCTGCTTCACCATGCTGAGGAACTGGCTGTAAATGACAAAAACCTCATCGAATTCGCCGGATTCAAAGCAGTCAATCAGCTCCCTGCCCAGTTCATTGGCATCCGCGTAGCTCGGGCTGTTGAGAAGACCAGTGATTCGCTTCTTCAGATTGACCGGACGGCGGCGGAAGTAGTCCCCCCCTTTACGCCCGGCAGCAATCAGCGTCACCTCGAATCCCTCGGATGTCTTCTCCCGAATGAATCTCTCGGCGCGGATGATGAGATTGTTGTTGAAACTGCCGCACAGACCCCTGTCGGCAGTCAAAAGCACCAGCCCGATTTTCTTGACCTCCTCGCGAGGAGTGATCAAGGCGTAGGAGCTGGCGTCTTCCACACCGCTGGCAAGCCGCCGAATGACCTCATTGAACTTCTCAGCATATGGATGAAACTTCTCCATATTCGTCTGCGCACCACGCAGCTTCGCTGCCGCGACCATGTTCATGGCCTTGGTGATCTGAGAGGTCTTCTTGACGGCCTCTATTTTTCGCTTGATGTCCCTTAGGGTCGCCATCCTACGTGCTCCGTTGTCGACTGTTTAAAATGGACGCCCATTATGCCTGGAAGATGCCGGCAAACTCCTCGAGGGCCGCCTTCATCTTGCCGTCGAGCTCATCACTGATGACCTTCTTCTCCTTGATCTCAGAGAGAATCTCAGGGTACTTCCGCTCGACGAAAGCAAGCATCTGGGTTTCGTATTCGGAGACACGCTCGACCGGAACATTGTCCAGGTACCCGCGGGTACCTGAATACAAGCTCATGACCTCTCTCTCACCGGACATCGGCACATACTGAGGCTGCTTGAGAAGCTCGACCAGACGCATGCCACGATTGAGCTGCTGCTGAGTGGCCTTGTCCAGGTCGCTGCCGAACTTCGCGAAGGCTTCGAGCTCGCGGTACTGAGCCAAATCGAGGCGAAGACGACCCGCAACCTGTTTCATCGCCTTGGTCTGGGCGGCGCCACCCACGCGCGAAACCGAGAGGCCGACGTTAATGGCCGGACGAACACCGGCGAAGAACAGGTTCGGCTCTAGGTAAATCTGGCCATCCGTGATCGAGATGACGTTGGTCGGAATGTATGCGGACACGTCGCCAGCCTGGGTCTCG
>CALBZH010000106.1 GCA_937889795.1 uncultured Syntrophobacteraceae bacterium
ACGCGGACGTCAAAATGTCATTCTAAAACAACAACATACATTTCCGAGTGACCTCACCTCATGAGAGTTGATGCATCCTGGGCCTTCTCTTTTTTGGCGTACCTGTTCTTTCCATATCCGCGTACGTAGCGGGTACGTCAAAAACAAAGGGGCCACGAGAGTTCCTCGTAACCCCTTGAATTTTCTGGAGCCGGCGATGGGATTCGAACCCGCGACCTGCTGATTACGAATCGCTAACCTCGAGCTTCCATACCTCCTCAAGGCATAAGGAAACAACCGAATTCATTAGAATTATCGTTTTCCGATCTTCGCAAAGTTTCGCCGGTTTTGGCACATTCTGGAAGCAATTTCTCACACGGATTCTCACACAGCAAGTCGAGGTGGATCGGCTTGTAGAGCCCGTTACCAGACCCCTCCGTTGCAAAACCCTTCGTCGGTCGTGAGGCATTGTGAGACCTATAGACATGGGCATCCACATCCGATAAAAACCTGTGGCCCCTCCTCATGTCACCGATCGAAATGATCGCGGAACTGAATTATGACTTCGATAATGAAAGGACCCGTTTGAGCGACAAACTCCTCACCATAGCCGACCTGACCGACATTGAAACCCGCTCGCTCTCAGGCCCTCTTAGCAGCGACGATATTCAGCTCCTGATTGCCACCTGCCGCCACTTCCTATCCGACACAAACGGCGGTTCATCTCTGGCCCCAGGCAGCCCTGACGCAACATGCCCAGACCTCATTCATGTCAACGGCGACACCGTCGAGATCTTCACCGACGGAGCATGCGAGAATAACCCGGGCCCCGGAGGTTGGGGGGCGATTATCAAGGCGGGATCCGTTCAGAGAGAACTCTCTGGAGGCGAGCCCGACACGACCAACAATCGGATGGAGATGATCGGGGCGATCGAGGCCCTGAAATGCTTGGATGATCGATGCCAGGTGGTGCTCACAACCGATTCTCAGTATCTGCGGAATGGGATCACGAAATGGATTCATGGCTGGAAGAAGAATGGTTGGAGGACCTCCGACAAGAAGCCGGTGAAGAACAAGGACCTCTGGGTCGACCTGGACGAGCTCAACCAGAAGCACGAGATCGAGTGGAAGTGGGTCCGCGGACACAATGGTCACCCGGAGAATGAGCGGTGCGATGAACTGGCGAGAAACGCCATCCTTACTGGTTCCGACCAGCCATAACCCCTCCATCAACATTCCAGATCGCCCCCGTCACCCAACTGGCGTCATCCGACAGCAGGAAGACGATAACGGATGCCACATCTTCGGGAGTGCCGATCCGTCCGATGGGATGAAACGCATTGAAGCCTTGCAGGGTCTGATGAATGGCATCGGGTTGGATGAAGGCGCCATAGATTGGGGTCTCCACCACGGAAGGTGCCACGGCATTGACCCGAATCCCCTTGTCCGCCAGCTCCATGGCCAAATGTTGTGTCATTGAGTGGATACCTGCCTTCGCCATAGAGTATGCGGAAGAAGGCGTCGCTTTAATCGCCTGGTGAGCCCACATGGAACCAATGTTTACGATCGCACCCCCACCGCTCGCGGCCATGTTCTTTGCAGCCTGCTGGGTCACGAAGAATAGGGCACGGTTGAGCTCCATATAGGCGTCATAATCCTCGTTGGTGTGCTCGAGGAATGGCTTTGGTGAGAACACGCCTGCTGCATTCACAAGGAATTTGACGTCTTTCATCTCGTCCGCGACAAGGCGAATCAGATTGTTGAGATCCTCTCTGCGTACAAGGTCACACTGCAGCGCATGCACCGGCCTTGAGACCCCGCATTTCTCGATCGCCTGGTTCAGCTTCGCCAAGCTGCGACCGACCAGCGTCACTGAGGCTCCAGCCTCAACCAACAATTTGGCTGTCTCGAGCCCCATCCCGCTGCTTCCTCCGATAATCAACGCCTCTTTGGCTGCAAAGCTCATATCCTTCCTCCATTCCTAGCATCGAAGACGACTCCAGACAAAAGTCGATCAGCCTGAGGCTAACGCCCTAAAGGTCCCGCTGACAACTGCCATGGATGTCTCTAGCGTGGAACCCCAAGCGTTTCTGACATATTGAAATTAACCACCCTCCGCAAGAACACCACGCTTCGGCTGCATGCCTTGGTCTTGTGAACACATTGCGTTCCATCCATGAAGCAGAGATCTTATGTTCCATGGCAGCGCAACAGCACTTCATGATATGGGACGTGGATCTTGAGCATAGGAAACCCACAATGGACGAGCTTGTCTGCATCTTCTGCGGAGGAGGGGCCGAAATCACCGGCCGGTGATGCAGCGCCAAGGTAGCCTTGAGGTCCTGCGGGATGGAGACTGGATTGGATTCCTACCGAGACCAGATCGAGTTGTGGTTGAAATCGCACTGGTCCTGCCAGCAAATGAGGGGAAAGACTCGGCACGCTGATCTTGCTGAATCGATGGGTTCACGACATGCTCCTGAGATCCCGACGTGAGCTACTCTGGTCCGACCCGTTCTGTTGAACCGCTCCCTGCCATCGACCACAAGATCCCATGCTCGAAATCGACGACGGCCGGCTTCCGGGATTCAGGGTCAAAGTACACCCGTGCAGAGAACTCCTTGTTCAGAAACCTCCTGAGGTTTGGCGGCTTTGCCCAAAGACTCATACGCCATCTCGTGCTCCGGGTCCCGCCCACTGGGACGAGAATCGCGTGAAGGCTAGTGGCAGCGGAGCCGTCCTCCTCCATCAAGGTAAGGTTCATCGTGATGGGTGCCACGTTCTCACGGATCCACAGGAGGCGTTTGGTCCATTGCGTGACCATAGTGAAGAAGAAACACGAGATGCAGAGTAAACCAATCCCTGCCAGCAGCCAGACTAGGAGCCATCCAGGGGGGTCGGGTCGATCCGATGAAATCCCGAAAAGGGCAGGCTGGAAGTAAAGACAAACGCAACCCGTACCGAAGAGTCCAAGCAAGATGGAGGCGGTCTGAGCCAGGATGGTTCTCCGCCGAATTCTTGCAATCTCCTGCTTCTCTCGTTTCTCATGCACGACCGAACCCCACCCGACATCGAAGGCCAGCAACTACAGTTTTGGAGCCTGAGTAAGACCTTCCTTCAAAACGTCCACCAGTTCCGCCACGTCAATGGGAAGCAGGTTGCCATGCTTGATGAGGAGGTTTCTGGCCTTCGACGCCAATCGATTTGCCGAATTCTGGCGCCCGTACTCCATGTGCATAAAGACCCCGGCAGCCTGAATGAGTCCCTTCAAGGCATCACGATGGTCCCCTGAACTCTCCTTCCAGACTGCCTCGAGCCGTTCATGGGCCTCAAAGAACAGTCCATGGTTCCACAGCACCAATGCCTGAGCAAGCTGGTCAGAAAGCTCTCGAGATTCGATCTCGGCAAAGGCTTCCCGGTAACGACGGGCTCGGTCGTTCACATACGACTGGTGGGAGGCAACAGAGTCTACAGAGTCTTGATTAAGAAGGTCAAAGATGACGGATTCAAAGAGAGCAGGATCTCCGATATCGATGGCATGCATGAAGGCAGCAGAAAGCCGATTCCGGATTTCCCGTGACTTCCTGTCCGTGAATGGATCGAAGCGATCACTCACGATGGTCGTCCATGGTGATGCTGATAGGGAAACGACATGGTAGACTGTCCATTAGTCCTCGACCTCACCGCCGATCGCCGCATTGAGTTCATCAATCAGCGCCCCACGGACTTCGCGGCATCGCTCGCACTCGCCCAGGTGATCCAGGAAGGCTGAGATGTTCACTCCGTCCTTAGTCCGGATACCGATTGTTGCCAGGCTTCTTCCTCATGCGAGAGTCACCGAGCCTTTCCTCACCTCTCTAGTATCTCCTCGTACAGGTTCTCCATGTTCCTGGCGAAATCAACGGTATTACAGAGCGTTGACCCAACAAGTCGGCTTCGCATTGTACGCCGCAGTTCCCTCAGTCGCTCGGGTGTGCCGGGATCATTGGCCAGTGCAATGGCTCGCAGAATGTAATCGTCGAGGTTGCTGCATACAAAGTCGTCGAGACCAGCGGCTCGATTGATGGATGTGCTTTGACGCGCCGCCCAACGATCTCCGGGAAACGTGATGACCGGCACACCCTGCCAAAGGGCCTCGGACGTGGTGGTGCCCCCGTTGTAGGGGAAGGTATCCAAGGCCAGGTCTATCCGCTCGTAAGCTGCCAAGTAGTAGAAATGATCGGCAGGCCCTTCCATCGTGATTCGGTCTCCTGAAACTCCATATGACTCAAAACGTTGTGCGAGAAATTCTCGATTCGCTGGAGAACCCAGGGTGGCGTTCTTCAAGAACAGTCTTGAGCCTTGAGCCAAGCCCAGGATGCGCGACCACGCCTCTACCACAGGCTCGGTAATCTTGTACTGTGACGCAAGACATCCAAAAGTGATGTTCTTGCCGCGGGAATCAATCGGGGGATCAACGACATCTGGCACTGGGTACAGTACTTCAAATGTCAGGTAGCAGCCAGGCACACGGAGGATCTTTTCAGTGTAAAACGTTTCTTCCTCGGGAGGAATGACCGTATCGTCACCAATCAAATAATCATAGCAGGCCATTCCGGAGGTAGCATACAGGTTAAACCATCCGACTACGATGGGAGAGGGCTTGAGGGCGATGACTGCCAGTCGATCAACCCTGCTGAATCCGTTGAGGTCGACAAGGACATCCAGGTTGGATTTTTCGATGAGATCCGAAGTGTCGGCGTTCGTAAGCCCGGAGATATCATAGAACCGATCGGTCGGATGCTTATGGTAGCAAGGCTGGCAGGCCGCCTCTGGGCCGTCCGAAAAAAGGAAGATTTGGAACCGATCCCGGCCGTGATGATTAAGGAGTCCCCATACTGGCTTCATCCAATTGTGTGATTGAAAGAAAGAGGACAAATACCCGATCCTGATGCGGCGGGCATGAGATGCTTCTCGCTGAGATCTCTTCTGCGGATCAACGGGGGGAAGATGGGTCTCTGCCCAGGAGCGTCGTGCTTCCAGAATGGTTCCAGGGGTGGCGGACGGGCTGCCGGGGATCAGAGTGGCAATGGCCGTTCGGGGCAAGAATCCCTTCCCCAGGGCCAGCGCACTCCGAAACCGCTCCATCGCTTCATCAGTCAGTCCTAGCTTGTGAAGGACCTTACCCAAGTTGTGATGAGTTTCACCATGATCGGGTGCGAGCGACACCGCTTTCTGGAAACAGGCAAGTGCCACGGCATCGCCCCCTTTTGCCTCCCAGGCACAACCCTGAGCATACCACGCCGGGTGGAAATCCTCGTTCAGTCGGATGACCTCCTGATAGACCGCGATCGCTTCGTCAAGCCTTGCGAGGCTGTGCAACTGTGTGGCCTTCTGAAACAGATCAGAGGTCTCTGCCGATCGGGAGGTGTCATTGGTGGTTCCAGCAGGGTTCATCGGATACAAGGTCCCCAAAATTCGATCATTACCTGTTGAAGGAAAGTGTTCGACAGTGTTCGAGACAACTGGGTCCGGCAGGGGGCAATGCTGTTGACTTAGGCGCCGAGGCGCCCCTTAAATCAGGCAATCATATAGCGTAACTAGCTGAAACTGCATTATATTTGCTTGCAGCGGTGTTGGTTTTGTGAGATACTTGTTTCCCAGGAAATAGGTAAGGCTTGAAACTAACCCCAAAAAAATCGTCGAGGAGTTGATCATCATGGCACCGATCCTGCCATGAAAAATCATGCCAACGAGGCAGCATTGTCGCATCTTTTTGGAACCTTATCCCCAGAGTGATTGACCCTGAAGCCAAGCGCTCAGCCAAG
>CALBZH010000107.1 GCA_937889795.1 uncultured Syntrophobacteraceae bacterium
ATAGGCCGCGCGATCCATGGTTTTCCTCCTCCCTGTGCGAGTGGTCGTCCGGGAAGGCAAGGCGACGGGGCAGCGCATGGTGCACGTGATCACGGCCGGGCATCGTGATGCAGAAAAAGCAACGGACGGGCTTGCGGCGCGGCTTCGGGACCGCGTGGACGGAGTCACCACCCTGGTCCACTCCATCAGCCACAAGAAGGCCCAGGTTGCCGTCGGGGATTTCTCTCGCACCGTTTTTGGTCCTGGCACCATCGAAGAATCCCTAGAGGGTCTGAAGTTCCGCATTTCCGCCCACTCCTTTTTTCAAACCAACACGCTCGGTGCACAGCGGCTCTATGAGATCGTGCGCCAGCTCGGGGATTTCAAGGGCACGGAAACCGTCTGGGATCTGTACTGCGGCACTGGAAGCATCTCGCTTTTCATTGCGTCCCGGGCGCATCGGGTGGTAGGATTCGAAGTTGTGCAGGATGCCATCGACGATGCGTTCGTGAACTGCACGCTCAACGGGATCGACAATTGTTCGTTCCGCGCCGGCGATCTGAAAGATCTCATCCAGGAGGCGGCTCGAACCCCGAAATTGTATGGATCGCCCGATGTGATCATTACGGACCCTCCGCGCGCCGGGATGCACCCTCAGGTCGTCAAGGCGCTGCTCGATGTGCTTCCATCCCACATCATCGCCGTCTCATGCAACCCGGCGACCTTGGCGAGGGATCTGGCACTGCTGCTGGAGCGGTATTTTGTCGAAGCCGTCCAGCCGGTTGACCTTTTTCCCCACACGCCGCACATCGAATGCGTGGTGAAGCTCACCCGTAAGTGATCGCCGGCGCTCGACACGCACAAATGCCGATCTACCGATCGGCTCATGCTTTTGCTGGACCCCATGAAGTATCATAGACAACCTCGGCTTTTCCCCCGGCGTGTCTCACCGTGGCGGATGATCGTGCTGCTGCTGTTATGCGTGGCCGTCGGAATGGGAGCGATTTTCACGCTCCTGTATCGCGATATCCAGCAGCGCTTCACCGTGCGCAAGTGGAGCATTCCGTCCAGGGTCTTTTCCGCCTCGGCGCCCATCTATCCGGGCCAATCCATCTCGCTCACGATCGTCAAGCAGATGCTCCAGGAGCGTCGCTATCGGGAAGCCTTTAAAGAGCCTCTTCGGGCTGGGGAGTTTCGCGTTTCTGGTGGAGCCCTGAGTGCCCATCTCCGGGAGTTTCGGTTCCCTGGCCGCTCGATCCCCGCCCAGCGCGTTCAGATCGAGTTTCAGCGGGACCGGTTGTCGCGGATTATCGGCTCGGCAGGAGACGTTGGGATCCTGGAGTTGGAGCCTCTGGAGATGGCGAGGCTGTTCGGGCCTCAGCGTGAGAGCCGGCTTCTTGTGAACGTCAAGCAGCTGAAGCCCCACGTCGTCGACGCGATCCTTGCCGTCGAAGACCGTCGCTTCTACGAGCACTCGGGCATGGATCCCTGGTCGATCCTTCGGGCGCTCTGGGCCGACCTGACGGCTGGACGCGTGGTCCAGGGCGGGTCCACGATCACCCAGCAGCTGGTGAAGAACTATTTCCTGCAGCCCGAGCGCAATCTCAGGCGGAAGGTCCACGAGGCCCTGATGGCGCTGGTCTTGGAAGCGTTCCATTCCAAAGACGAGATCCTGGAGATGTACCTGAACGAGATTTACCTCGGGCAGCGTGGGAGTGTGGCCATTCACGGCATTGGAGAGGCGGCGCGGTACTATTTTGGCCGCAACATCGAAGATCTTTCGGTGGCCGAGGCCGCGACGATCGCCGGCATGATCTGCGGCCCCAACCTCTATTCACCCCTCACCCATCCCCAGGCATCCAAAGACCGTCGCAATCTCGTGCTCAAGCAGATGCTCCAGCAGGACAAGATCACCCCTGAAGAGTACGAAATGGCTCGCGGAGAGCCGCTCCGGGTTACGGAGAGCAATCTCCCGGTCAGCGTGGCCCCGTATTTTCTTGACTACGTCCGGCAGCAGCTGGGTGAGCTCTATGCGCAGGAAGTCCTAGCCTCGGAGGGGTTAAGCATTTACACCACGCTCGACCCGGAGATGTCTCACGCTGCCGAGGCGGCGGTTCGAGATGGGCTGGACGAGCTCGAAAGGGAGGTCCCCGAGATCGGAAGAGCACACGTCTGAACTCCAGTCACGAGTGGATATCT
>CALBZH010000108.1 GCA_937889795.1 uncultured Syntrophobacteraceae bacterium
GGCGTGTAGCTGCCCGGTCACACCCTCTGTGCTTCAAGCGGCCAATGAGGCCGCGGCGATCAATGGCGCAACCGCATCCCAATGAGATGGATCTTTGAGCCGCAATGCTAGTAGGCATCACGATTCGTGTCAAATACTACCAGGATTCGTCCAGATTCACGAAGGGCATGAATGCTCGCCCAGGCATCACGGACCCCGACGATCCCTCACGGACTTCGACGCGACGCTAAGCACGTCGGCACGTCCAACAGACAACGCCCCATGGGACCATGGCGACCGCCTCCACGAGCTCACCCAATTCTTCGACGCTGCGGCACCGAAAGGGGTGACGCACCATGCCTCAGTAATATGACTCTCAAAAACAAGGAATTTTAACTAGAGGAATCAGCATTTCCCGGATAGTTGAAGGCCTGCAGAATCAAGTATTCTTGTTCCGCATGAGAAGACTTGACGCAAGCAGGGTTTACGGATCCTGTCCCGAAACACGCCAGTCGTTCTGAATGGGTCCAAATGGCCGCCATCGTGGCCGCGAATCGAAGAAACCTTTCGCAGGAGTCTTCCTGATCCCGGCGCTATGTCTTACGGGACTCAGGGGGACTGCTCCATCAAGAGGAGAGATTTGATGAAATGGACGACCCTTTCGATCGCATTGTTGCTCGTCATCGGCGCGACCCATCCCTCAGCCCTTTTCGCCGAGCACACAGGATTCAGCACTGCGGTGAACCCTGTTCAGCAAGAGTCCGACACAACTGAAATGCCGGTACCAGGGGGTCTCCTGCGCCATCCTTTCGCGCCTCTCGGGGTCCAGGGGGCGCATGTTCTCAAACCAGGCAAATGGATGCTTGCTTACACTTACGGCCATATGGCAATGGATGGCAACCTGGATGGCGAGAGGGACGTGAGCATCAAAGAAATCTTGAAGAAGTACTCGGTTGCGCCTGAGAGCATGGATGTAGACATGCACATGATCTGTGCGATGCGTGGACTCACCGAGAACCTGACCGCGATGGTCATGCTGCCCTACTCTTTCAAGTCGATGACGATGGTCATGAGGAACGGTACCCGATTCAAGGGCCATTCCGATGGAATCGGCGACCTGCAGATGTCGGTGCTGTATTCACTCTACAGAACACCGGCGCACCAGTTCGTCTTTTCGGGCGGACTCAGCGTTCCGACTGGCTCCATCAATGCGAGAGATGACACGCCCACCGCTGTCAACTCGAAGCTCGGTTATACGATGCAATTGGGCTCAGGCACGGTGGATCTTCTCCCGACCCTGACCTACATGGGAAAGTGGGAAAGAATTCATTGGGGAGCGCAGACATCGGGGACGCTCCGTCTGGGGAGGAATGATGAAGGCTATCGATGGGGTGACCGCTACCGGCTCACCGCCTGGGCAGGCTACCAAGTCTACGATGGCCTCATCGGTTCTTTGCGCCTGGATTGGCAATCCTGGGACAACATTCATGGACAGGACTCTGAGTTTGACCCAACCAAGACTCCTGGAAAGGATTCGAATCTCAGGGGGGGAGACCGCCTCGATATCCTTCCCGGCCTAGCTTGGTACCTGGACAAAGGGCCGCTCAAGGGAAACAGGCTGTTCATTGAAGGAGGAGTCCCCATCTACCAGTACCTGGACGGTCCCCAGGGGAAAACAACCTGGCTCCTGTCGGCAGGGTGGAAGTTTGTATTCTGACAACTTTCTTGGGAGACCAGAGTATGTCTCTCATGCCAAGCTCGGGATAACCGCCACACCTTTGCAAGCTGGCTTGCCATCCAGGGAACCCCCATTCTTACAATCAAGGACCTCCTCGGTCATGAGACTCTCGCGATGACCGAGCGTTACCGCCATCTGATCCTGGATGCTAGGCGTGAGGCGGTTGAGGGAATTGGCAGGATGATGAAGAATGGAAGCGATGCCGATCAAGGATATTGCGCACGGGAGCGTTGATCGTCGAGGCAACACATTGGAGGAGGGATTCTTTGATCAATCGCTCCTCGACTTCCATGACAAGTTCGGTCAACGTCACTGGCTTTCCCGCCTCGCCTTCAAGGTCATGACTTTCCCGAGAAGCGAATGGATGGGTGTGCCAGTTCCCTCCTTACATTGTTCCGGCCAAAGATTCGCTGGCCGGTACCGACAAGAGCGAAGCTCAGTTTCGCATTTTGTTGAGTTGGCGTAGACCTGAATGAACACTGTTTCGTCGATGATCAGTCGAAATCTCAACGCATTGTCCGTTCGATCGAGATCGGCCACGGCTCTTATAAAGCCATATGCCCCGAGAATCGCTTGAACTTCACGCATCACATCATCAAGCATCGAACCGCTCTCCGCGCAGTTCCTCCAGCCCCCGTTTCATGCTCTGTATTCCATCGTTTGCCATCTCCCACTCGTCCGAATCCGATTCCACTTCCCACGTGAAACCCTTCATCTTGACCACTTCGGTTCGTTCGAGGTCATCGAAGGTCATGCCATACTTCTTCCTAAAAAGCCTGTCGGTATGCTCGTACCGGGTCAGCCTCCGGCGATACTCGGATTCCAGGACCTCGCGAATTCTCGCCTCAGCCTTTGCACCGTAAAGACCAAGGTATCTAAAGTGCTTGACGAGCTCTTCGGAAAGCACCTCCATGTTCAACTCCCTTCCTGACGGCAATCAGCAGTTTTCCCTCGATAATCCAATGAAGGGCAGTGTCCACTGTCGCAGAGACTGTCCGATCAAGGATCTTCGTTGAGTCTGCAATTCACGCGCTTATTCTGGAGGCCCTCCAGCTTCTCAAGCTATGTGACTCGGCGAGACGAACCATCCATTCCCACCAATTTCCGCAGATCCTGCTGACTGTTGCGGCCATTACTGAAATTCGATTGAGGGTGGCAGTAGAGTAGCATAAGAGAGGAAGGGGTTAACCGGTTATCCCGCTAACCCTTTGGTTTTTATGGCGCGCCCGCCCCGACTCGAACGGGGGACCTGCGGATTCGAAGTCCGATACTCTATCCAGCTGAGCTACGGGCGCGTTATTGGGTCAGTGGCTGAGACCTGCTCACAGCGTTTGATCGGTACAGAGCGTGCGCCCGGAATGCGAAATCATCCCTGATACGCCCGCTCTTCCTTAAGAATGGCGTATTGTAGTGGGGTCCTGAGTGAGTTGTCAAGAAGCTCGGAATCCAGCCAACTCGCTTCACCTTCGATTGCCTGTGCTTGCTTATCCGTGATAGAGTATTATCTCTTGAGGTTCGTCCGCTTGGGTGACTTCATTTGACGAACAAGCTCCGTTAACAGCTTCTGCTGGCACGCGCGGGCCAATCCGTTTCGGGGCTACGACCGCCCTTCGAACCGCGAGTCCAGACTCAATTTGACGGTTGGCACAAGACGCTGAACGTCCCCCTTGGGCCCGGTCTCAGCTTTGGGAGGTTTCAAGGCTTCGCAAAGCGCCGAAGGGCCTTGGCGTGACTTCCGTGCGAGAAGACCTTGGCGAAGCTCGTGTGTGCAAGTCAGGCGCCCGTACAGCGGATCGGGGGAAGACAAACGGCTCAAATCGAGCCAGCGTATCGCTTGCACCATCACTTCCGGACAAACCCCGCATGTCCGGTACATGAGACGAGGCAACTGTGAAGGGTCAAGCTCCACAGGAAGCAGTCCAACGCTCACTCCCCGTGACATCAAACGATCACCAGACTTTCGAGCTGGACCAGTATCGGGCAAGAGTGGCCAAGTATCTCGATGAAAAGACCGACAACCGTGTTTTCTTCGATTCACTGCAGTTTGCCTACGATCTCCATGCGGGCCAGCGCCGAAAATCCGGAGCGCCGTATATCAGCCACCCCTGCTCCGTTGCAGAGATCTTGGCGCGAGAGCTCCGATTCCAGGACCCGCTCTTGCTCTCCGCGGCACTCCTGCACGATGTCGTTGAAGACATTCCCAACATCACCCTTGACGACATCGAGAAGCGCTTCGGTGTTATTGTGGCCGAGCTCGTCGACGGCTGCACGAAGCTGACCCGTCGTCATCTCGACCGAGCAACGGTTCGAGACCTAACTCATAGCAAGATCTTTCTCAGCGCAAGCCGGCGCTTGGGGGTCCTCATCATCAAGCTCGCGGACCGACTCCACAACCTTCGGACGCTGCATTATCTGGCACAGTCCAAGAGGCAGCGCATCGCCCAGGAGACCGTCGAAGTCTACGCCCCTATCGCCGCGCGCTTCAACATCTTTCCGCTTAAGCGGGAGCTCTACCACCTGGCTCTTTCGTACCTGTACCCGAGAAAGAGCAAGCGCATTCTGCAATTTACCCGGGAGCTCCGTTTGACACCTGAATTCCTCGAGATGGAGCGAAAGCTGCGGGAGATCTTTTCGAACAAACCGTTTCAGGTCATGGTTCGTTCGCGCACCAAAGGTCTTGGCAGTTACTATAACCATCTCAAGCGAACGCTCGACCTCGCCAATGCGGAGAACCACGTCGATTTCGCTATCATCATCCAATCGGACAGCTTGCTTGACTGCTATGCAGCCCTCGGCATCGTGAACACAACCTTTTCCCCCATTCCTCGCAGCCTCAGAGACTTCATCGCGAACCCCAAGAACAACGGCTACCGAAGCCTCCACGTGCGGGTCCACGAAACGGGCCAAAATTACTTGATCAAGATTCGGACGCCCGACATGGATGAATGGGCGATGTATGGCATCCTGAGGGAATGGAATGCACAAAAGCCATTGAGTGACGAGCACTGGCAGGAGGTGAGCGAACTGCTCCGCTCCATCGGCGAGTATGGGGGAGCAGGCTCTCAGCGCAAGGAGCTCATTCGCCTGTCCGAAACCGAAGAAATTTTTGTGCACTCCCCTAAAGGCGACATCTACTATCTTCCCAAGGGTTCGATTGTCCTCGATTTTGCCTACCGAATCCACTCTGAGCTCGGCGATTTCTGCGCCGGCGCGATGGTCAACTTTGAATGGGCCGAACCGACGCGTGTCCTGGCGGACGGAGATGTGGTTGAGATTATCAATTCCCCTGAGCCGCTCGATGTCGACCCCGATTTGGAAACGGCCTGTAAGACCCCCAAGGCGCGCACGGCAATTAATCGGCATCTCCAGCAGAAGCGGCGCCGCTATGCGCAGGATGTTGGACGACAGATTGTTCTACAGGAACTGAACCGCCACGGAATCGCGCCCGACGCCTTAGAGGGGGAATCGGTGGAGCTCATGCTCGAGCTCCTCAATCTAAAGGATCTATCTGAATTGTATGCCAGAGTCGGCCAGGATTTGCTTTCACCCCATCTCGTTCTTTACTACATCGAGGCGCCATCGAAAGACCGCTCTCTTCTCGACCCCAACCAGCATAAGAAGGAATCCGCGTTTGACCCGAATGTTGTGGTGGTCGGGGAGCTAGACAAGGGGGTTCACAAGTTTGCGCGCTGCTGTTATCCGTATCCCGGACAGAGCCGCGTCGTCGCAACCCTGAGTGAGCGCGGGATGACGTTTCACCATATGGACTGCGGAGACTTGATCCAGCGACACGATCTTGAACCGCAGAGGCTGGTGAGCATCAAATGGAGCCAGACCGAGAAGTGGAGCCACCGCCTGGTCTTCTCCCTGTTGGCCCTCGACGAAACGCTCGAAGAGGTGATTCAGCTTTTGGCTCAGCCGGGCCCCCGGTTTCAAGTCCTCAGCTTGACAGCGCTTCAGGACAAACACGATCAACCCTGTGTGAGGCTACAGGTTGAGCTTCACAGTTTTAGCGAGGCTGCGGAGTTATTCAATCGGCTTGAGGCCGTGCAGATCGTCATCGAAGCTTATGGACGGGCTAGGTTGAAGGACATCGTGGCGAGAAACACCTGAAGGGAGTGGAGAGAAAGGGCGGTCGCGAGCCCGATGCTCCGACCACCCTCATTAGCGTCAACGAATGTGCTTCAGTGTAAATAGCGGCTATCGACCATATCAAGAAAGACTTCTTGTGCCATGTTCTTGAGGTTGTCTTTGCGAATCCCGGCAATCTCCACCAAGAGGTATTGAATCCAGACGCCGCAAAAGAAGCTGAGCATGTTCTCATTGCAGCAGAATACCTCTTTCACCAGGCTCTCGTCATTGAATGCATCGGTCGCAAGGTTCAAGACCTGGTTTCTCAAGGCTCCTTCCCCCAAGTACTGCAAAGCTCTGCGATAGAGAACGTCGATTTCATGGGAGCGAGCGACGATAGCTTCGGCTCTGTCGCAAGCGGTCAGGACGGACAAGCGTTCCTCGATCAACAATTTCAGCTCCTTATGCTTCGTGCATGCGAAGTCGCGAATGGTTTTTTTCTTGAATTCAAACTTCCCACTTCTTAACATCATGAATCGGACACCATCAGGAGTATGTTGAGTCCTAATTACACCTCATGGTGTTCACGACTATCATTTCGTGATAGAGATGACGGAAAAGTATCCGGACCTCAACGAAGGTTGAGCCAATCACTGAGTCAGAGAGGACCCTATAGATGCGCAATCGACCAAAACCGACTTGGCAGACCGTCTTGATCCTGGGGATTTTCATGGCAATCCTACCGGGAGGTTTCTTGGCCTTGCCCGCTGCCCAGGCGGCCAACCCGGGCAAGGATGCCCCCCCATCGTTTGCGGATTTGGCTGATCAGGTAAAGCATGCTGTTGTGAACATTTCCACGACGCAAGTCGTGAAGGAAAGCCCGATGCAGCCTTTTATGCAGCCCAACTCACCCTTTCGCGACTTCTTCGGCGATGACTTCTTCAAGAAGTTCTTTGGTGACCAGCCGCAAAGCGGAATGAAGACCCACGCCCTTGGGTCCGGCCTCATCATCGGAGACGACGGGTTGATCCTCACAAACAACCATGTCGTTGAAAAAGCAGATGAAATCAAAATCAAGACCACGACCAACGAGAAGGAGTACGACGCAAAGGTGGTGGGACGAGATCCCAAGACCGATTTGGCCTTGATTCGAGTTACAGCTGACGCGAAGTTTCCCAAGCCGGCAACCCTTGGCAACTCGGATACGATCCGCGTTGGGGATTGGGTCATGGCCGTAGGCAATCCGTTTGGGCTTGACCATACGGTCACCGCCGGAATCATCAGCGCCAAAGGCCGTGTGATTGGCGCCGGGCCTTATGACGATTTCCTCCAAACGGACGCCGCCATCAACCCGGGCAATAGCGGCGGTCCGCTTTTCAACATGAGCGGGGAGGTCGTGGGCATCAATACGGCGATCGTGGCCCAGGGGCAGGGGATCGGCTTTGCAATTCCCATCAACCTGGCCAAAGAGATCATGACTCAGCTGAAAACCGGCAAGGTAACCCGCGGCTGGCTGGGCATCATGATCCAGGATCTTACTCCGGACTTGGCGAAGTCATTTGAGATTACCGAGACCAAGGGAGTGATCGTCGCCGACGTGGTGACCGACGGGCCCGCCGACAAGGCAGGGCTGAAGCGGGGGGACGTCATAACCAAGCTGAACGGCAAAGAAATCGAAAACGCTCACGCCCTCTCACGTATGGTTGCCGGTACTGCTCCTGATGGGCAAGTGAGCGTCACGATCGTTCGCGACGGGAAAGAAAAAGAAATCAAGGCGACCGTCGGCACGATGCCGGCCGAAAGCGCCGAAGCCGGGCCGTCGAAGAAAGAATCGTCCTGGGGTATAACGGTTCAAAACCTGACACCTGAGCTCGCTCAGCGATTCGACTGGGATGAAAAGGAGCGCGGCGTCGTGATCTCTTCGGTTCAACCGGGAAGTCCGGCCGGAGAAGCCAAGCTGCGCGCCGGTGATCTCATCAAGGAGGTCAACCGGCAGAAGATTCAAAACCTCAAGGACTACAATACGGCCGTTCAGAAGACAAAGAAGGGGGAGAGTCTGCTGCTGCTCGTCAAGCGCGGAGATCGAACCTTCTATGTCGCTCTGAAGTCGAGCTCCGGGGCCAAAGAAGAATAACGCGCCCATGAATCGAGAAGGCTCTCAGCCCTATTTCATCATCTCAGTCGCACCCGAGGTCGTCAAACGCGAAAAGGAAAAGGCACGGGCGCTTCGAAAAACCCAGTGGTGGCAACGCCAGTTGGCAAAAGGCGTGTGCCACTACTGTGGGGGCCGATTCCCGCCCAATGAGCTCACCATGGATCACATGGTGCCGCTCATCCGTGGGGGACGCTCCACCCGTGGGAATGTGGTCCCCGCCTGCAAGGACTGCAATAACAGAAAGAAATATTTGCTGCCCATCGAATGGGATGCGTATCTCCGATCACTTTCCAAGCCGACGGCCGGCGACGGGTCCGTTCCCCATGCACACGGGTGCCAGGAAGACGATCATGGAAGAATGTAAGCGATGCAAGCTGGCCATTTACTGCTACTCAGATTCAAGCACATGGGTATTCCGCACCAAGCAGGAAATGGATGAAAAACTTGCCGAGATGGAGGAGTGTCACCTTCATGAGCAGGTGAAGCGCATGAAGGCAGCCGAAGGGGAAGCATGCTCGGAGGCGGGTGTGGCTTGACCCTCGCCCCTCACCGGGAAAGCCCGACACCATGCAGAGCTCGTGTGTCGGGCTGCCCAGCCGAGCGCGCCTTGCTCGCTCAAAACCGCTTCGATATTTTGGAAAATCAGGTGAACATGTTGATCTTGCAATGCCTAGCGTGCTTCAGATAGTCCTCGGCGGTCTGGATCTCTACCCCGTCGATGAAATCCTCTGGTTTCAGCCCCATCATGTCGATCGTCATCCTGCAAGCCACGAACTTCACGCCTTCCGCCTGAGCCATGTCCATCATCTCTTCCAGCGTCGGGATCCCGGCCTGGTCGATCTGCTTTTTCATCATCCACGTTGCGACCGAGGCCATGCCTGGAATGGCCCCCATGACTCCTGGCGGAATGAATTGCGTCCTGTCCACTCCCCCCTTCCGGATGATGTTGATGCCCATGAAGGTATAAAACACCGTCGCTTCCATCCCCAAACGCCGGGCATTGATGGCAAGAACCAGGGCGGGATAAGCCCCGTCCAGGGTCCCCCTACTGCAGATGAACGTGCAGGACTCTCGTTGCTCCCCGGCCGGAGACGTTGTGACTTCCTGATTGACTGCGATCTCGGACATCGATTTAAACCTCCCTCGTGATCCTTGCTTGTTGCTCGGCGATTTGCCCGGAAACGATGCTCACGTTCCCCTGCATGTCTTCGACCTAAGCTTTCCTCGTGGTGCTCAGGGTCTCCTTCAGCAGATCATTCGCCTGCTGCTCACGCACACATTGAATGATCTTGGACACCCGCGGGTCGGCAAGCACATAGTAAACTTGGTTCCCGCTGCGCCGCGAGCTCAGCACTCCCTTCGCCTTCATGAGATTGAGCTGCTGGGACACGTACGGCTGCTGGGCCCCCAGGAGCTGGCAGAGAGCCGTGACGGTCAGCTCCTCCTTGTCGAGCAGATCGACAATCTGGAGACGCACCGGATGGGCGACGGTCTTCAGAACTTCCGCCGCTCGCTCCAATTGGACCGCTTCCAGCATGGGCCTTGATTCTTCCGACATGACACCCTCCTAAAGATACATTTCAATATTGAATTAGTTGGATATTAGAATATACCACTATTCAGAAATATCAAGTCTGCTTGTACAAAAAAGCCCCCTTCTCCGACGAGAGAAGGGGGCTTGAATGATTCCTAGCAGTGACGCTCAGCGCTTCCGGCCCTTAGCCGGGGTACACGTTCCCTGTTTCCATGATGCTCCAGCCGTTTCGCGTCTTTCCGAGCAGCAGGTTGACCTGCCAGCCCACGCGGCAGTGATCCGTGATCTCTTTTGGCAGCCGCACCTCCACCTGATCCGGGCTCGACATGGCAGACAAATGGACTAGTCCCGGCTCCACCTTTTCAATGATGAAATAATCGTCGAGCTCGGCCGTCCAATAGCGCGGCGCGTGGGTCTGTGAAAATTCATAAAGAAGCCTGGCCAGCCGTTCGACCGCCGGTAGCTCCCGGGTGGCCTCGGCCGCAATGGCACTCGCTTTGTTTGCCTGCTCCTGGTCGATATGGCCTTTCTCCTCAAGCCACTTGACGAGCTTCTTCGACACCGTCCCCGCCCCGTGCAGGAGCGCCTCAGATGAGATCACCTTTCGAATCATGAAGAAGTTGAGGAAGTAAGAGAGGGAAGGCAATATCTTGTCGGGACCGAAAATCGTACAAAAGTCGAGGTTCTTGTATTCGTAGAACCGCTCGTACATGGCGCTTTCGGATGAGCTGGTCAGTTCATTGAAGCCATAGGAGTTCAGGCAATGGCGATAAAGATCGGCCACTTCCACGTAGCGCCGGTACGTCTTTGGCTTAAGGCGTCCCTTCTGGCTGCGCAGGAACTCCTTGAAGATGTCGTCAATGTTCGGCTTGGCGACTGTAGGAAACTGAAGAAGCTTGCTGCTGGTCTGCGTCATCTCTTCTTACCCGTTTTCATCGTGCAACGCCATCGAGCTGAAGGCAAGCTGCCTTATATCCGGACTCCACAGTTTGGGCAATACCTAAAATCTTTGTCCAGAACGAAGCCGCACTGCGAGCAGCGAGCAGCCGGAGGACCGGCGTTCCAAGCCCGTCCGATGGGTTCATCCGGACTTGAAACGGCTCCGCAACGATCGCAAATCACAACTGGATCGCCGCGTTTGACAGGGAACAGGGGAATGAAGAACAGGCTTAAATAGTGGTCAATGCGCCGGAGTCGAGCCTGCGCAAGCCCGCATGCGGGGCAGAGTCTGGGAGAATCGTCCAGAGTCACGGTCTTGGGCTGCACGCCGCCAATAAAGAAGAACATCCGGTTCCTCGCCTGGCCACAATCAACAGTACCAACGGTTCAATTCATTCATACCACAAAGCAAACCGGATGACCATGAGAACACTGCGGCTGCAAGGTATTTTGAGGTATTCCACCCCTCCAAAATTCACCATCAGGAAAAGACCGAGCGACCGTTCTCGGCTCCCCCAAGGTCTCGAACCGCGCGCAGGAATTCTTTAACCTTTTGGAGGTCCTTTCGGCCGGGCTTCGCCTCGACCCCCGAGCTGATATCGACGGCATCCGGGCATGCCTCCCGAATGGCATCGACGACGTTGCCAGGAGTCAATCCTCCTGCCAGAATGGTTGGATAAGTCTCGGCAACGGCCCTGGCCATCCCCCAGTCCCAGATCATAGCGTTTCCACCCGGCAAGACGCCTCCCGCACATTCCACCAGGAAGGCCGTCACCGCATATTGGTCAGCAGCATCGAATCCCGGGCTGGCATTGGGGAAAAGCGTTTTGAACACCCGCACGCCTCGATCCATCAGCCGGGCCGCCATTGGAGGCGACTCTTTCCCATGGAGCTGGACCGCCGTGAGCCCGCAATCTCGGATCTTCTGAGTGACCGTCTCGAAGCTTTCGTTGACGAACACTCCGACTTTGGCCACGTGCGGCGGCAAGGCGAGGGCGATGGCGTTCGCCTGCTCATCCGCCACAAAACGAGGGCTCTTCGGGAAAAACACCAAACCGATGGCATCGGCCCCCAAATCGGCGCACCCGACGGCCTCGTCCACCCGCGTGAGACCGCAGATTTTTACCTGACAGGCCTTGCCGCACCCTGCAATCCGGCTTGTCTCGGTCACGCCTTTCCCTCCTCCGGCCGCCCCAGGAGTGCCCCGAGAAACCGCTCAGGATTATCAGCCCGCACGATGCTTTCTCCAATGAGGAAATTCCAGATTCCGGCGTCCCTAAGTCGCTGGATGTCGCTCGGGCTGTGAATGCCGCTCTCGGCCACCGCGATCCGCTCCCCGTCGAACCGCTTAACCAGGTCGATGGAGGTCTGCAGGTCGGTCTTGAAGGTCGTGAGATCGCGGTTGTTGATTCCGATCAGCCGGGCACCCGCACCCATCGCTGTCTCCAGCTCAGGCAGCGAATGAACCTCAACGAGTGCATCGAGCTTCAGCTCTTTGCACAGCTTCAGGTACGCCGTCAATTGCTCCGGCTCAAGCGCCCGCACGATGAGCAGAACCGCATCGGCGCTCCAGCAGGCTGCTTCGTAAAGTTGATACTCGGAAACGACAAAATCCTTGCGCAGCACAGGCAGCCGGACGCTCGCCCGAACCGCCCGCAGATCATCCGGAGACCCGAAGAAGAATTCTCGGTCCGTCAGCACCGAGATGGCAGCCGCTCCGCCCCGTTCATAAGCCTGCGCGTAGGCCGCCGCGTCCAGGTCTCTGCGAATGAAGCCCTTCGAAGGAGAGCCCCGTTTGATTTCGGCGATGATGTTAGCCCCCAGGGGGCCTGGCGACGCCAAGGCTGCCACGAATCGGGGTGTTACGCCTCCCTTCTCAGCCTGCTCCCTCAAAGCGCTTTCCGGGATCTTGACCCGTGCGTCCTGCACTTCCCGTTTCTTGGCCTCCAAGATCGCCGTCAGTCGGTCTGGATTCATAGGGGTAGGTTCCTTCCTGGCCGGATGTCTGCTTTCTCAAGTTGACAGATCCTCAACACCAACGCCCCCCTGGGGCGATGGATCAGCCCTGATGCGGCTGATTTTGCCGAGGGAATTCGGCTCTCGGAAGACTCTCTCGACAGCGGGGCGGCCTCCGCAAAGCTCGAAGGCCTGGCTCGTTTTACCCAGGAGCATCAGGGAGATCGGAAGAGCGTCGTGTAGGGAAAGAGTGTAGATCTCGGTGGTC
>CALBZH010000109.1 GCA_937889795.1 uncultured Syntrophobacteraceae bacterium
CCACCGAGATCTACACTCTTTCCCTACACGACGCTCTTCCGATCTGCAAACCTATCGGCTTTCCCTTGCTCGCTACGAGAAGGGGACCGACATCTACCTGAGCGTGCTGGACGCCCAGCGCTCTCTTTACGCCGCGCAGCAGGTGCTGATTCTGGTCCGACAGGAAAAGCTCATCAACCAGGTGCAGCTCTACGCGGTGCTGGGCGGGGGAGCGGACGCGCAATAGCGGCATCCGCCAAGGAGTGCATGGATGGCAACGCGAAGGTGGACATGGTTGCTAAGGGCCGCATGGGGAGGCGTGATCGTCGCGGCCGCAGTCTCTGTCCTATTTGCCTGGCAGTTTTATTTCAAGGGAAGAGGAAACAGCGGAGCGATTGCCAGTGGCAACGGGCGCATCGAAGCCACCGAGATTGATGTGGCGGCCAAACTGGCAGGCCGGATCAAGACGATTTTCGTTGACGAAGGGAATTTCGTTACCGCCGGCCAGGTCGTGGCCCAAATGGATACCGAGGTTCTCCAGGCACAGCTCCGTCAGGCCGAAGCCCAATGGAGGCAGGCTCAAAATGCGGTCGCGACCGCTCGAAGCCGTCTTGCCCAGCGCGAGAGCGAAAAAACGGCGTCACAGGCCGTGGTGGTACAGCGTCAGGCGGAGCTTGACGCCGCCCGGAAGCGCGTGACCCGAACCTCGGTGCTGGCCCGTGAAGGTGGGGTTTCGCACCAGGAGGCGGATGACGACCGGGCTCGCATGCAAAGTTTCGAGGCTGCGGTCATTGCCGCGCGGGCACAGGTGGCGGCGGCTGAAGCGGCCATTGCCACAGCCCACTCGGAAGTACTCGGGGCGGAGTCCGCAGTCGAGGCTGCGGTCGCGACCTGTGAGCGCATCCGCGCCGACATCGTCGACAGCGATCTGAAGGCCCCTCGGGACGGACGCGTGCAGTATCGCATCGCGCAGCCGGGTGAAGTGCTCGGAGCCGGCGGGCGGGTGTTGAGCCTGGTCGATCTGAGCGACGTCTACATGACCTTTTTCCTGCCCACCGATGCGGCGGGGCGCGTTCCGCTGGGCTCCGAAGTGCGCCTGGTGCTGGACGCGGTGCCCCAGTACGTCATTCCGGCGGAGGTGTCGTTTGTAGCCGGCGTGGCCCAGTTCACACCAAAGACGGTGGAGACGGCAATCGAGCGTGAAAAGCTGATGTTCCGCATCAAGGCGCGTATCCCCGCCGACCTGCTCCGTGCCCACATCATGCGGGTCAAGACCGGACTGCCCGGCATGGCTTATGTCCGCCTGGATTCCCGGGCTGAATGGCCGCCCCATCTCCGGGTGAAATTGCCGCAATGAGCGAAGATCGAGCCGATAGCGTCCTGACCGATACAAAGGGTGGCAGCGAAGAACGGGCGCCGGTCGCGCGCCTCATGGATGTGAGTCTGCGCTACGGAAAAACCCGAGCCCTGGATGCGATCGAGCTCGAAGTACCGGCTGGAAGGATGGTAGGCCTGATCGGACCGGATGGAGCCGGTAAATCCAGCCTTCTTGCACTCATTGCCGGCGCCCGCACGATACAAGAAGGGCGGGTCGAGGTGCTGGACGGCGACATGGCCGATGCACGACTTCGGCGCCGGGTGTGCCCACGCATTGCCTACATGCCTCAAGGGCTTGGAAAGAATCTTTTCGCGACGCTGTCCGTGTTTGAAAACGTCGAGTTCTTCGCCCGCCTGTTCGGCCACGGCCGAGGTGAACGGGAACGTCGGATTTCCGTGCTGTTGGAGGCAACCGGTCTTGCACCTTTTGCGGCTCGGCCCGCCGGCAAGCTCTCAGGCGGCATGAAACAAAAGCTCGGGCTGTGCTGCGCCCTCATTCACGACCCAGACCTCCTGATCCTCGACGAGCCCACCACGGGAGTTGATCCCTTGTCCCGGCGCCAGTTCTGGGAGCTCATCGAGCGCATCCGGATCGGCCACCCGGAGATGAGCCTACTGATCGCCACGGCCTATATGGAGGAGGCTTTGCGCTTCGACTGGCTGGTGGCGATGGATATCGGCCGGGTACTGGCTGCCGGTGCGCCCCGGGAGCTGCTTGCCCGCACGCAGACCCGCTCGCTCGAAGAGGCATTCATCGCCCTGCTGCCGGAAGAGAGACGAAGAGACCATCGACCCGTGGAGATCCGTCCGCATTCAGCTCGGGGGGAAGAAAGGGAAATCGCGATCGAGGCTAGGGACCTCACCATGCGATTCGGGGACTTCACGGCGGTCGAGCTTGTGAGCTTTCGCATTCATCGAGGCGAGATCTTCGGCTTCCTGGGCTCCAACGGCTGCGGCAAGACCACCACGATGAAAATGCTGACCGGTCTGCTGCCGGCCAGTGAAGGGCAAGCGTGGCTGTTTGGCAATCCCATCGATCCTCACGACATCCAGACCCGCCGCCGAGTGGGCTACATGTCCCAGTCCTTCTCGCTCTACTCCGAGCTTACCGTGCGACAAAATCTCGAGCTTCACGCACGGCTGTTTCACCTTCCCCCCAGCCGTATTTCGGCGCGTGTCACCGAAATGGCGGAGCGGTTCGGACTCACCGGCGCGATGGACGCATTGCCGGCCAACTTGCCTCTCGGGCAGCGCCAGCGCCTGTCACTGGCAGTGGCGATGATCCATGCCCCGGAAATGCTGATCCTGGATGAGCCGACCTCGGGGGTGGATCCCGTCGCTCGCGACGCCTTCTGGCAAATCCTGCTCGACCTCTCGCGTCGCGATGGGGTCACGATCTTCATTTCGACCCATTTCATGAACGAAGCCGAGCGTTGTGATCGCATCTCCCTGATGCACGGAAGTCGGGTGCTGGTCAGCGACGCCCCGGCTTCCGTAGTTGAAAGGCGAGGTGTGAGCACGCTGGAAGAAGCCTTCATCCGCTATCTTGAGGACGCTGCCCCTGAAGGCCATAAGCCCGTCGACGGGGCTCCCGGACTCGGCGCGGACAAGGCAATTTCCGGGCTGGCATCGGACAAGCCCGATGAAGAGAACGGGCAGGGATTCTTTTCCATCAGGCGCATGGCGAGCTACAGCCGACGCGAGGCTTTGGAGCTGTGCCATGACCCGATCCGTGCGACCCTGGCCCTCGTCGGCAGCGCAATTCTGCTGTTCATCATGGGTTACGGCATCAATCTGGACGTCGAGAAGCTTGCCTTCGCGGTGCTGGACCGCGATCAGACCACAACCAGCCGCGACTATGCGTTGAATCTCTCCGCATCGCACTATTTCTCCGAGCGGGCACCGGTTACCGATTATGACGCTCTGGAGCGGCGGATGCACTCCGGAGAGCTGAGTCTGGCCATCGAGATCCCGCCGGGATTTGCCCGTGACGTTGCACGGTCCACACCTGTTGCGGTGGGGGCCTGGATCGACGGGGCGATGCCTCAGCGGGCCGAAACCGTACGCAGCTACGTGCAGGGCATGCACGCACACTGGCTGGCAACCCGGGCCGCCTACGACTCCACCGCCGAGGCGCCCGGAACACCGTCAACCATAGAAATCCGTTTCCGCTACAATCCCGACGTCAGAAGTTTACCGGCCATGGTGCCAGCAGTAATCCCCCTTCTATTGATGCTGATTCCGGCGATCCTGACCGCGCTGTCGGTGGTGAGGGAGAAGGAGCTCGGATCCATCGTGAATTTTTACGTGACCCCGGTCACGCGGTTGGAATTCCTGCTGGGGAAGCAGCTACCCTACGTTGCGCTGGCCATGCTCAACTTCCTGCTGCTGACACTCCTTGCAGCGACGATTTTCGGCGTGCCGATCAAAGGCAGCTTCCCCACGCTTGCCGCCGGTGCACTGCTGTACGTGGGCTCGGCCACGGCTCTGGGCCTGCTCATTTCCAGCTTCATGCGCACCCAGATTGCCGCCATTTTCGGAACTGCCATCTTGACCATGTTGCCGACCCTCGAGTTTTCCGGCATGCTCGATCCGGTCTCCTCGCTCAAGGGAACCGGTGCGCTCATCGGACACATCTATCCCACGACACACTTTCTGACCATCTCCCGAGGGGTGTTCAACAAAGGTTTGGAGTTTGCCGACCTGCACGGCTCCTTCGCTCCACTGCTCATCGCCGCACCGGTGTTGCTGATCCTCAGCTCCTTATTGCTAAAAAAGCAGGAGCGCTGACCATGGCCGTGGCAAATATCATCTACCTGGGCGTCAAGGAACTGCGCAGCCTGCTGCGCGATCCGGTCATGCTGGTGCTCATTGTCCATGCCTTCACGCTTTCCATCTACACCAGGGCAACCGCCATTCCCGAAACTCTCAACAAGGCACCGATTGCCATCGTGGACGAGGATGGTTCACCACTGTCGGAGCGCATTATCAGCGCATTCTACCTGCCCTATTTCATGCCGCCGGTACTGATCACCCAGCCTGAGATGGATATCGGCATGGATGATGGCCTTTACACATTCGGGCTCGATATCCCGCCGGGATTTCAGCGTGATGTCCTGGCAGGGCGCCGACCGGCTCTCCAGCTCAATGCCGATGCCACCCGCATGACCCAAGCATTCAACGGCAGCGGCTATATTCAGGCGATCGTCAGCGGCGAGGTGCGATCCTTCGTCCAACGCTGCCGAGAGGACTCCGTAGCGCCTATCGATCTGGCGCTGCGCATCCGGTTCAACCCCAATTTGACCAAATTTTGGTTTGGTGCAGTCATGCAAGTCATTAACAACATCACCATGCTCTCCATCGTGCTCACCGGTGCGGCGCTGATCCGCGAGCGCGAGCATGGAACCATAGAACATCTCCTGGTGATGCCCATCACCCCCTTCCAGATCATGACAAGCAAAGTCTGGTCCATGGGTCTCGTGGTGCTTTGCGCCTCGGCCTTTTCACTCATTTTCGTCGTCCAGGGACTACTCGCGGTACCTGTTCACGGCTCGATGTCGCTCTTCCTGGCCGGTGCCGCGCTGCATCTTTTCGCCACCACCTCAATGGGAATCTTCCTTGGCACCATCGCGCGGTCGATGCCACAGTTCGGACTGCTGCTGATGCTCGTGCTTTTGCCGCTCCAGATGCTCTCCGGCGCATCGACGCCACGGGAGAGCATGCCAGAAATCGTGCGATTCATCATGCTGGCCGCACCAAACACCCATTTCGTCATGCTCGCGCAATCGATTCTCTATCGCGGCGCGGGCATAGATGTCGTTTGGCCACAATTCGCCGCCCTGACGGCAATCGGCTCCATCTTGTTCAGTCTGTCTCTTGGCCGCTTTCGCAAAACCTTGGGAAGCATGACGTGAGGGTGATTGAGAATGACATTCCATACGGAATGTCGGTTAAGGCGATCATTGAATCGCTAGTGAGCGATCAAATATCGTTAACTAAAGGTGCTAACAGTTTGGATTCACAACTAATTGCAAATGTCTGATAACAGAGATTATGTAAACTAATGTGCTTCGTGGCCGCCGTCGGAATCA
>CALBZH010000110.1 GCA_937889795.1 uncultured Syntrophobacteraceae bacterium
GGGCTTCGGGATTGGCCGGATTGGCGAATTGATCCGGCATGAACGCGCCTGGCGTTCCACCGACAATTTCATTCGCGACGCGGATTGCCCCCTTCATGCCCTCGGCCGCCGGGGTCAACACCAGCTCCGCCCCCAGGTGCTTCAACAGCTTTCGCCGTTCAAGACTCATGGTCTCCGGCATGGTCAGGAGCAATCGATATCCCTTGACGCTACAGACGAAGGCGAGGGCGATTCCCGTATTGCCGCTGGTAGGCTCGACGATGAGGGTCTCTTCGCGGATCAAGCCCTGCCTCTCGGCGGCCTCGATCATCGATGCCCCGATGCGGTCCTTGACACTCCCCAAGGTGTTTCGAAGCTCGAGCTTGGCTAGAATCGTCGCGCCCAGTCCCTTCCCCATCCGGTTCAGACAGACGAGCGGAGTCCCTCCAATGGTCCAGATGGCGCTCGAATAGATCTGGCTCATGTGACGGCTCCTCAATGTGACGCGTTCTTGAAGACCAGCTCGGGCTTCTTGAGAAAAACCTTGGTGTCCGGAGGCACGGATTCGGTGATCCACACATTGCCTCCGATCACCGATCGGGCTCCGATGACGGTTTGTCCTCCCAGGATGGTGGCTCCGGAATAGATGATCACGTCGTCTTCGATGGTCGGATGCCGCTTCTTGTCCCGCAGCAGGGCACCCGCGTCCTTGGGCAGCGACAGAGCCCCGAGGGTCACACCCTGATACAACCGTACCCGCTGTCCGATTTCCGTCGTTTCTCCGATCACCACCCCGGTGCCGTGGTCGATGAAGAAGCTCTCCCCGATGTGGGCGCCCGGATGGATGTCGATTCCCGTCTTGCTGTGGGCATGCTCGCTCATGATCCTGGGAATCAGGGCCACACCCTGCTCGAAGAGCTGATGAGCCATTCGATACACCGTGATGGCAAACAATCCCGGATAACTGAAGATGATCTCGTCGAATCCCTTGGCGGCCGGATCGCCTTCGAAGGCTGCCCGGATGTCCGTCGCCAGGACTGCGCGCAGCCGGGGCAGGTCCTTCATGAAACTGATGGCCGCCTCTTGGCCGCGGTCTTCGCACCGGACGCACGGAAGCTGGTGCCGACGGCATTCATGCCGAAGGGCCAGCGTGATCTGTTCGGACAAGGATTCGAAAAAGGCGGTCGCTTCCTGGCCCAGGTAATAAGCCAGGTTCACCTGATCGAGCCGCGTGCGGATGAAGTAGCCGGGGTAAAGGATGCGGAAGCCGGCCTGTACAAGCTCGATGATCGATTCACGGGAAGGGATGGGCTCGGGTCCCACATGGTCAAAACAGGCGTCGCCCTGGCACGTACTCACCAGCTGTTCGACGACCGCCGGAAGCTCTTCCCTGTGGCGTCGGGTGCTTTCCTCGTCGAGCTTGCATTCATCTGATTTCGGAATGGCATCTTTCATGGCTTCACCCGCTGGTCAAACCGCCTTGCACGCCCCTGCGACCTCGGCGGTCCAGTAGGGCGAAAGTGCTCTGAGGTTTTCGATGATCGGGGGGAGCTTCTCGATGACGAAATCGATCTCGTCTTCCGTGTTGTAAACGCTCAGGCTGAAACGAATGGAGCCGTGCGCCATCGTGAACGGGACCCCCATGGCCCTGAGCACATGCGAAGGCTGGAGACTGCCGGACGTACACGCCGAGCCGGACGATGCGCAGATTCCGTACTCGTTCATCATGAGAAGAATCGACTCCCCCTCGATGAATTCGAAGCTGATGTTGCTCGTGTTGGGCAACCGATTGACCGTCTCCCCGTTGACCCGGCTCCTGGGAATCGTCTCGAGGATCGTTTTTTCCAGCTTGTCTCGCAGCTGCTTCACCCGGGTGTTCTCTGTTCCCATGTTCCGGTCGGCCAGCTCACAGGCCATGCCTAAACCGATGATGCTCGGCGTGTTCTCCGTTCCACCCCTCCGGCCCCCTTCCTGGTGCCCCCCGATCAGAAACGGGGAAAACTTCGTCCCCTTCCGGATGTACAGCACTCCGATCCCCTTGGGGGCATGCAGCTTGTGGCCCGAGAGGGCCAGCATGTCGATCGCGTTGTTGCGCATTTTGATGGGGATTTTGCCCACGGCCTGGACGGCGTCCGTGTGGAAGAGAATGCCTCTCGCTCTCGCGATCTCCGCCGCCTTCTCCACGGGGAAGATCACGCCCGTTTCGTTGTTGGCCCACATCAAGCTGACGATGGCGGTATCCGGCGTCAGGCTTTCCTTGTACTGCTCGAGGTCCAAACGGCCCTCGGCATCGACCGGAAGCTCGGTGACGCGGTAGCCCCGCGATCTCAATTCCGCGCATAGCGCCCGCACGGCCGGGTGCTCGACTCGGCTGGTCACGATGTGCCGCTTGTCGGGCTGGGCCAGTAAAGCGGCTCGGATGGCGGCGTTGTCGCTTTCGGTTCCGCAGCTGGTGAAAACGATCTCCTCCGGGCTGGCACCGAGCAGCGCCGCAACCTGCTCACGGGCCTTTCGGATCTCACGGGCCACTTGGCCGCCGAAGGAGTGCATGCTCGATGGGTTGCCATAGAACGTGCTGAAGTAAGGGAGCATGACTTCAAGGACCTCGGGGGCCACTTGCGTTGTTGCGTTGTTGTCGAGATAGATCGTTTTCACTGGCTCACCTCCTCGACAACCAGATCAGAAGAAACCAGCTCATGGAGCTTGGTCTCGACGAAGAATTTCAGCGTGCGGTTGGCGGCCTGGCAGGAGGCGCACGCCCCACGGGTCGCGACCAAGACGCGGTTTCCGATCACGTCGATGAGCTCGATATCCCCGCCGTCCAGCTTGAGGGAAGGTCGGATCTCCCGGTCGATGGTTTCCTCGATCATCCGTATTTTCTTGATATTGGACATGGCCGGCCGCGCAACGGGCTTTTCGACCATCTGGCCCAGCACCTTGTTGATGAGCCCCTGGATCGCTTCGTGGCAATTCCCGCATCCCCCGCCCGCCTTGGTGTAATTGGTGACTTCCTCGACCGAGGTCAGGTGGTTTTCAAGGACGGCCCGCTCGATTTCCTTGTCGGTGATCCCGAAGCACTGGCAGATGATCTCCTCGTCGGCCGCTTTGGTCGGGGACCCCTTAAAGTTAGCGATGGCGGCTTCAAGTGCCTCACGCCCCATCACAGAGCAATGCATCTTTTCCTGGGGAAGCCCCCCCAGAAACTGGGCGATATCTTGATTCGTGATGCGCTCCGCTTCTTCCACGGTCATGCCCTTGATCATTTCGGTCAGGGCGGAAGCCGACGCAATGGCGCTCGCGCACCCGAAGGTCTTGAACTTGGCATCCGTAATCCGGCCCTTTTCGTCCACCTTGAACATGAACTTGAGCGCGTCTCCGCACGCAATGGATCCGACCTCGGCCACACCGTCCGGATTATCGATCTCCCCGACATTGCGGGGGTTCAGGAAATGCTCTTTAACCTTGTCCGTATACTCCCACATACCCTTCTCCTAAGTCTTGATGTCGCGACACGATGCGCGATGGAAAGTGCCCAAAGCCGGTCCGTTTCCCCAAATCTCTATAGCAGGCCTCTGCCGTGAGTACAACGGAATAGGCCTCATTCAACCCTCCCGATTGAGGATGCTTTTGCCGCTAATTACCTATATGCTGTAGCGCCTAAAAGATAAGGCTTCCCCTTTCGGGGAGCCAGATGGGGGCCGGCTTCGAACAGAATTCCCTCTGGGTCCGGTTCTTGCGGTTGGTGGAGGAGAAAAGGATGTTCATTGAACAGTTGGAAGTGGGGCATTTCGCGGTCTACACATACGTGCTGGGATGTGAGGAAACTGGAGAAGGGATCGTCGTGGACCCTGCCGACGAGGTCCAGCGCATCCTCGATTTGGCCAAAGCGAAAGGGATTTCAAAAATCAAGTCCATCGTG
>CALBZH010000111.1 GCA_937889795.1 uncultured Syntrophobacteraceae bacterium
CGCATCACCGCCATCTCCGGGGCATCCGACTACTTCGACCGGGGCTTCATCACGTACAGCAACCAGGCCAAGGTGGACCTCCTGCAGGTGCCGGCCACCTTGATCGAAGCTCACGGGGCCGTGAGTGAGCCGGTTGCGCGCGCCATGACCGAGGGCGCGCTCCGCCAGGCGCGAGCCCAGGCGGCTTTAGCGATTACGGGGATTGCCGGCCCCACCGGTGGAGCTCCGGAAAAACCGGTTGGGACCGTGTTCATCGGTTGTGGGGTCGAGGGGCGGGTGACTGTTGAACGGTACCAGTTCAGCGGAGATCGCGAGATGATTCAGGAGCGGTCCGCCCATGCGGCTTTGATTCAACTCTGGAGGGCATTGAGCCGTGATTAGGACGTTTGTCGCCATCGATCTTCCGCGGGCAATTCAAGGGGGGCTTGCGCAATTCGTGCAGATCCTCCAGCGGGCGAACGCCCCGGTGAGCTGGGTGAAGCCCGACCGGATCCACCTGACGCTCAAATTTTTGGGGGACGTTCACGAGGAGCGGATCCCATCCCTCTGTGATGCGCTTCAGTCCGTCTCGGATGCCGCCGAGCCCTTCAGCATCCAGCCCGCCGGCTGCGGTGCGTTTCCGTCCATCAAACAGATGCGGGTCGTGTGGGTGGGGCTTCGTGGCGATGTGGAGGCCCTGCGGAGTCTGCAGGCGCGTGTCGAGGAAAGCCTCAAGCCGCTTGGGTTTGAGCCCGAGGGACGTCCGTTCCGCGCCCATCTCACGGTCGGGCGTGTCAAGGGGAGTCAGCGCGCGCGGGTGCTGCAGCAGGCCCTCCTGGACAACCAGTCCTTCAGTACGGAAGCTTTTGACGTCACTGAGCTTGTGTTGTATAAAAGTGAGCTGAGGCCAGAAGGTGCACAGTACACGCCGCTTTGCAGGGCGGCTTTCCCTGCCGGCCGTACCCAATGACCACCCCGCTGCTTCCCATGCCTTCCTTTCCTGTTCCGGATGCTCCCGTTGTGCTTTGTGCCCGGGAGACCCGGACCCTGGACGGGGCAAGTCCACTAGAGCCAATCCTTTACACGGATGGACACGGATAAACCCACACGGATGGACACGGATAGAGGCATTTGGGCACGCTGGAGCAAGTGTGCGGAGGCTTTGGTGAAGGCTACCGTATTCCTTTGGTTTTTTGATATTGTCCGTGTGGATCCGTGCGGGTTTATCCGTGTTCATCCGTGTAAGCCCTGAGGAACCGTCTCACGACAGGGATCGCTTGACAGCTCAATCCATGGATTTTCACATAAAGGAGGCCCGTTGATGGGCGCTACGGCGACGGATGATCGGCAAAAGGCTATCGACACGGCACTCAGCCAAATCGAACGGCAGTGTGGCAAGGGTTCCATCATGAAGCTGGGAGAGGGGTCGCCGCAGAGCGAGGTCTCGGTGATTTCCACGGGCTGTCTGTCCCTCGACCTCGCTCTGGGCATTGGTGGTGTGGCGCGTGGGCGCATTGTGGAGGTGTACGGTCCCGAATCGTCCGGCAAGACCACCATCGCGCTGCACATCATCGCCGAGGCCCAGAAGCAGGGAGGCGTTGCCGCATTCATCGACGCGGAGCATGCCCTCGACGTTCAGTATGCCCGCAAGCTCGGCGTGAACATCGAGGAACTGCTCCTCAGCCAGCCCGACTACGGGGAGCAGGCGCTCGAAATCGCGGAAATCCTGGTTCGGAGCAATGCCATCGACGTGATCGTGGTGGATTCCGTGGCGGCTTTGGTGCCCAAGGCGGAGATCGAAGGCGACATGGGAGATTCCCACGTCGGGCTCCAGGCACGGTTGATGAGCCAGGCGCTTCGGAAGCTCGTGTCGGCGATCAGCAAATCCAAGACGTGCGTGATCTTCATCAACCAGATCCGCATGAAGATCGGGGTGTCCTATGGCAACCCGGAGACCACGACGGGCGGCTACGCGCTGAAGTTCTATGCGACGATGCGCATGGAGATCCGTCGCATCGGCCCGCTCAAAGAAGCCCAGGAAGTGATCGGGAACCGGACTCGGGTCAAAGTGGTGAAAAACAAGATCGCGCCCCCCTTCAAGGAGGTGGAGTTCGACATTGTCTACGGCCGTGGCATCTCCAAGGAGGGCGACCTCCTCGATCTCGCGGTGGGGGCCAATATTGTTGACAAGTCGGGCACCTGGTATTCTTACAATGGCGAGCGGCTGGGGCAGGGACGTGAGAATTCGAAGAGCTTCCTCCGGGAGCATTCAGAGGTGATGGAGGAGATCGAATCCAAACTGCGGCAGCTGCACGACGTCCCTTTTCCATTGGCAGCGGCCGCCGAGGCAGCGGGTGGGGAATAACGGTTGAAACAGGAGAAGCGACACCATGAAAGCCAGTGAGATCCGCAAGGCCTTCCTCGATTTTTTCAATGAGCGCAGCCACTCCGTCATCAAGAGCTCGTCTCTGATTCCCCATGACGATCCGACGCTGCTATTCACCAATGCCGGAATGGTGCAGTTCAAGCGCTGTTTCCTTGGGGAAGACAAGCGAGCCTACGTGCGGGCAGCCACGAGCCAGAAGTGCATGCGGGCCGGCGGCAAGCACAACGATCTCGAGAACGTGGGTCGCACGGCGCGGCATCATACCTTCTTTGAAATGTTGGGCAATTTTTCCTTCGGCGACTACTTCAAGGAGCACGCGAGATCGGAAGAGCACACGTCTGAACTCCAGTCACGAGTGGATATC
>CALBZH010000112.1 GCA_937889795.1 uncultured Syntrophobacteraceae bacterium
GCATGAAGGCCAATACAGCTGCTATCATGCTGAATAATAGGGGGCAAATCCATCCCCACCATGACAATGTATGCGACCATGTCAGAAGGGTATTTCTCAAGACTTCAGCTCCTCCGAGTATGGCCCGGAAAAGTGCGGCCGTCAGGCCTGCAAGGAGTCCGACCAAAGCAGCTCGTGGGAACAGGTGTCGCCGTTGCCGTCTGACGAGGAGGTCTTCCTGAATCTCAGAAAGTGGCTTGGCCCACCCAGCGGCGGCATCATACCGTAGATTGTTGACGGGTTTGGCTTCCATGCGGAAAACTTTCAAGACAGCAGGTTCTAGAGTGCTCAATTGAAGGTACCGCAACCAAAGACAGAATGGCAACGCCATAGTGTGCTTGGACTTTCAAGACGGCAATGCTTGACTGAACGGCGAGCCCTGAGCGAACGAGGCAGGGTCCGAACGCAACCCCTCCGAGGGAAATCACCTCCTCTGCTTCCGGAGAGCGTCATCCATCTGCCATCCCCCCTTGTGATACCGAATGACGAATCCAAATCGCGGGAAGATCTTGGGCAGCTTCATGAGGTTAAAGACCATCACGCCTATGGAGAGACGGTCCAGCCAGGAAGACATGGGCCAGCCAAAATACACGGTGATACTTCGTCCTGGCATCTCGTGCTCAAGAACCTTGAGCAGAGCCAAAATGCGTTGGTAAATGCCTGCACGAAGCAGGGGCAGGCGAAAGTGGTTGGGGCCCATCCGGAATGGAATGCGCTGCCGTGGAGAAAAGAACGTCACATAAGCTTCGTTGTCTTCCGGGGTTTCGATCGCCTCCTCCCTCGGTCTTTGAAAGAAGACATGCAAATCGGTACGGGAGGATTGCGCCAGGTAATGAACGATCTGCATCTCGTCTTCCGCCTGCTCCACCCGGGCAATTTCGGGTCCCCTCTTCCGGGACAGCACGATACCGGACGTGAGCACCACTGCGGTCGCCGTTACCCAGAGCATGGTTCCGTAGGGCTTCCCGATGGCCAGAAACACGAAGCAGCTCACCAGAATGACCCACAAAACCAGGGTTCCGAGCCGGCTCGTGAAGTAAGGGGTCACCTCCTTCGTGCCCTGAAAGTAGCGATAGATGAGAAGTGCGCCCATGTTGATGCAAAAGCTCGCCAGGAGCCCCAGGGCATACATGTCGGCCAGAATCTTCTGGCTACCGCTCGTGATCAGAATGATTAAGGAGAATGTCGCGGCACTGATGATGTGGATGCGGTACAGGGAGTTTCGCCGGTTTGTGGCAATAAGCCAATGAAAGCCGTAGCGCTGGGCCACGCGCTCGATGAGCTCGCTCGAGGCCACGAACGCGGTGTTGACCGCCATGATCAGGGTAAGGCTTGCCAGTGTCGCCATGACCACCCCGAAGGGAACGCCATTGAGCAGGGTCGCATAATGGGTAATCAGATCCCCTTCATGCTCCGTGAAATTGATGGGAGCCGACAGGGCGAGTGCTGCAACCAAAGGGGTGACAATCCCGACGGTCAGGGCCAGAAACACATAGGCCCGATGAATCTCACGCCAGTTTTTCACGAATCCCGCCGTCTGGATCACCGACTCGATTCCTGAATAGGCAAGGATACAAAAGGCCACGTGGGAGATGAAATGATTGTAGTCGAGCGTCCACGATCCGGTCTCGAGATAAGCCAGCGTCTGCACTCCCGACTCTTTAAGCCGCCCCAGGGCAGCACTGTCCAGGCTGATCAGACCGGAAGCGATCAGGTTCGAAATGGCAAAGCTCGCGAAGATGAAGATGAGGAAGGTGAACCTGGCATTTTCTCGGATTCCTGTAATGTTGAGTCCTGCAATGCCCCAAATGATCCCAGTGACCAGAGGGATGTGGAAGGGACCGGATTCAGCAATGGCGGGAAAAAAAGAGCCTGCATTCAGCACGGCGCTCACCGCCGAGATGCACGCCGTGAGGATGTAGTCCACCATGATGGAGGACACGGCGATGAAGGAGATGACGGGTCCCAAGACCAGATAGGAAAAAGAATAGACCCCGCCTCCGATGAGGTCATGGCGCTCCAGGATCTCCGCGATCTCCGTAAAGCGGGTGCTCATGAAGCGAATCAGGATGCTGGTGATGAGGATAAACACGATGGCGCTGGGGCCGATGAAGCGGTACGCTTCCGCCGGAGCATAGAAGATGGAGGTGAATTCATCCATGAGGGTGATGATGGCCACAGCAAGCCACGTTAGCCAGACACGCCCGGATTGGTGAAAGGTCAGGAGCCCCCGCCTTCGGAGCAGGGCACCGAATAGCACCAGCAGCGAACCATTGAGCACGATCAAGACAGCGGTCTTCACCGACGCACTCCGGTTGATGGACGTTGAGCGAAACAGTTCCTCGGTAGAGAAGGTTGCGAGATGCCGGCCGTTTGTGCCCTCGCCGTCATGGTTTTCAGAACCGGTCACGCTGAAAGGAAATGGAGCCGCTTCGGAACATGCTCATGGGGGCATGGCTGGACTGGGGCTGTCGAGGGTGTCGGCTGTGAAGAGAAGACACCTACCGCAGCGCGATTGTGAGCCCCCTGTTTCGGTTCGAGAAGAATCCCGCAAGAATCACTGCGATGATCCCGGTCAGGAAAACCCCGTCAAAGGTGCCCGCGCCGCCGATCGAGGCAACCGGGGCACCGAGTCCTCGGATTTTGTCGAAATTCATGATGTCAGCGCCGATGAGCGTTCCCATGCTTCCCGAGATATACGCCAGAGCCGGAGCGTATTTCCTGGAGATGAGCAGGGCCGCGACCGAAGCGGCCAGCGGAGGCGTAAAGAAGGGCACCGCAATCCCCACTCCTCGCACGGGGTAGGCCATCAGGTGGACCAGAAACGTGACGACCGCCGTACCGAGAATCGCCTGTCCGTAGAGCCTGTTCTTGACCGTCAGATAGATGGAAAGTAGCACGGGAACGATCGCACCGCCTACATTCACGGCGATCACCGTACCCGGCCATTCCTGGACATGAGGGATGACGTACCGCATGCCGAACAGGTCGGCGTAGGAGCCGGAAACAACCTCCTCGGGAGGGAGCTGGAAAACGGGGATGTTGACATAGCTTCCCAGGAGGGAAAGCAGCAGCAACGAATAAACATACCTTCTCTCCACCCCCATCCTCTGGTAGGCGTAGCGCAGCACCCCCACCTCGATGAAGGCAACCAGCAACATCATCAGGAAAAAGAAGACTACGAAAAACGGAAGTGACAGGGGCAAATAGTGCATCAGGAGCACCTCCTTTCCTGGGTACGATGCGGGGACACACGGCAAAAAGCCTGAGAGAAATGCGGCCGGCCGAATGCCCTTGGGCCGGTGAGACCCTCATTGCCACAAGCACTGTAAAAGCCAATCGGGTCAGAGAGCCATCAGCATTCCCACAGCCATGGACATGGCAACGAGGAAGCCGTAGCCGACCTTGCGTGTGATTGCGAGAACGGCAACCAACAAAGCGACCACAGGCGGCCACCACGCATTCAACATCGGCCGCCCCAGAGACAACGCTGCATGCAGGATGAGAGCCACCACCACCGGCAAAACGCCGTGCATGACAGCCTGGGTGAGCTCTGTCCCTCGGACTCTAAGGTAGAACTTTTCCAGAAGAGCCATGACGACCAAAGACGGAGCAAATACTGCCACGGTGGCAACGAGTGCTCCAGGCAATCCAGCCACCTTGTAACCGATAAAGGTTGCGCTGATTGCCACCGGTCCTGGAGTCACCTGCCCCATCGCAATGGCCGCTGCGAACTGCGAAGCGGTCATCCAGCCATTCTTGAAGACAGCGGCACTTTGCATGAGCGGAATCATGGCGAACCCGCCACCAAACCCAAATAGGCCCACTTTCAGAAAAGTGTGAGCCAGTTCAAGCCAGATGCTCATGGGTGAGAACTCCTAAGACTTCGGCGGCACCGCGGCCCCTTTGAGCCTGGTGTGCGCGGCAATCCACGTCTTCAACCCTCCCGCTGCTCCCCCCATCACCACGAGCCAGATTGGGTTGACCGGAAAAACTAATCCCAACAAAAGGGCCGCCGCGCCAACTGCCAGACAACACCAGTGCCGCGGAGCACGCTTGATCAGATCCCATGCAACGGCAATGAGAAGCCCAACCACCCCGGCCGTCAGGCCTTCCATAGCGGATTGCACCATCGGATGGTGCTGCCAGGCGAGGAAGGCTCCAGCCAGAAAAATGATCAGCAGGAACGATGGCAGGAGAAGGGCTGCCGTCGCCACGATCATGGTTCCAATTCCCCCCAGTCGATAAGCAATCCCGGCGAGCAGGTTGACGGTGAGCGCCCCGGGGGCAAGCTCAGCCAGAGCCATCATGTTCTCGAAACGCTGCTCGGTGAGCCATCGTTTCTTGAGCACCAACTCGGAATGAATCAGCTCCACGACGGCGAAGCCTCCTCCAAACCCGACCGTGCCGATCTTAAGGAAGGCCAGGGTAACCGCACGCCAATCAGGCACAGCAGGCGGCCCGGTCTCCCCGGTGCTCCGTTCATCCGCTTTCACGACACGCTGCCTCCACACCATGGTCAAAAGCTGAATCCTGAAGATTTCTCCATCGATCAGTTGATCTTGAATAGTCAATACACCTGAGCACGTCAAGCGTTGGTGCCTCGGGTGAAGCACACTTGACTGTCTTCGATCGCAAGAATTTGTTTCAGGGAGACATCCATTTTGACGCGTGCCATCCGAGACCGTTGGCTTCAGGCTTCAGGCACGCGGCAACAAGAACGTGTCCACACGTGACGTAAACACGGCGCTACCGTCATGGTCGACAGGACGCCTATTTGTTGCCTCTCGCCTCAGGCTTCAGCGCCCAGGTTTCAGTCGAACGGCTTCTGGCCTCTCTCGCTGACACCTGACGCCAGACACCCGACACCTTGGCTAGGGATAATCACCAACGGTCGTGAATCGCACCCCATAACGACCGCTCGGTACTCGCCGAGAAGGCAGCATGGGATATGGGCAGGGACCTTCGGAGGATCGTCATCGACGCCCTCGAAGCGCAGGAGGTCGAAGTCCTTGTCCGGCTTGGTCACCCGTGAGGCCTTCTTCACAGATCCCAGCCGGCAGAAGGCGACGAGGCCGCTCCTTTCGCGCAGTCTCGAGCTCTTCCAGACCTTCACTTCGACGGGGAATGGGTCCTTGGACTTGGGGCTTCGGGCGATGATGTCCACGTCCTGTTGCGAGGTTGGGTCACGGCAACTTCTCAATAAGTGTGGGAAACGGCAGGGTAGTAGGTCGGGTTTCCAACCCGACAGCTTCGCTGTAGCTCGTCGGGATAGAATCCCGATCTACACTTAGTGGGGAGCTATGGGTCACGCTAGTGCTCTGTCACCTTTGTTTAGCAAGGTACACCCCCCCTTTGATTCCCCCTCGAGCAAGGGGGGTTGGGGGGGGTGTTCTCTTGCCCGGCACAACTTCTTTGACGGAGCACTAGGACACGACTTCAGGCGCGTCCCGGAGGTAGTCGGGATAGCGCTCTCACCTCGTTGCGTCACCGTTCTGGAATTTCGGAACCGGGCTTCCGAATTACGTATTGGAATAAAACGGCTCCTTCGGCCGAAATAATCTGGACGGTCAACTCCTCAGACCTCACCTGCAGGTAGGAGAAGCCGAGCTGGTCACTGGCGAATAGGCTGTGGGGGCCTTTGATGCGCTCCCGTCGAAGCTTTCCCCCCGATCCGGAAACGAGGAGGGGCAAGCCGCATTCGGCCATCAGAAACTGCTCGTTGTGCTCATGGCCGGACAGGTAGAGATCCGCCTTGCCACAGAGCAGGGGCAGCACGTCGGCAATCATGAAGTCGGTATCCCCGTGATAGCCATAGGAGTAGATGGGCTTGTGCCCCATAACCAGCTTCCATCGAGATGGCGAATGGCTCAGCTCATTGCCGAGCCAGGCGATCTGCTCTCTCGATCCCGGCAAGGCGTTGGTGTTGAGCGCCAGGATCTGCAGATCTCCAAAGGTGACCGAGTACACATCGGAGGGCATGTGCCACAAGGAAGAGAGTCTGGTGTAGTCGATTTGGGCTTGCCAGTTATACATCTTTCCCTCCCGCCCCCAGTCATGCTCACCGAGGATCGCAAACAGCGGGATGCCGAGCTCTCGGTATGGCTTTTCAAACTTAGACGCGAATTGAGGGTCGTCGGTCGACCGAACGCCGGCCGGATAGAAGTTGTCTCCCAGCATGAAGCCAAAGTCGCACCCATTTTGGGCGCAAAAGGTTTGCATGGCCGCGGCCACTTTCGCCTGATTGGCATCCCCGGTTCCGTTGTCGCCAAAGACAAGGATGCGCAGGCCGCGACTGGCTATCGTTTCGGGAGACGTCTTGAGTGGAGCGTCTTGAGGGATGACGACCATGGCCGGAGGCTGCATCACGTAGTCTCGCATGACGGTGACGTCGGCCCATGAGGAATGGACGAATGCAACGATGCAAATGACCGCGAAAAGGACCATCCCTGCTAACCGCTTCATTGCTTCTCCTCGCTATCCGCCCTCATCGCCCCTCAACGTGCAAGATGCGCGTCCTGCGCTTCATTGTGCGGAGGGTAAGGTAAGCAGCCATTCCAAAGATGAAGAAACTCAGCCAACCGTCTTCGAGCTCCAGGATGCCTTCCCCGAGAAAATCCTCCGCGATATCCAGAAGCGTGAAGGACGTGACGATCACAAAAAAACCCGTGTACTCGCGTTTTAGAACGTTCTTGAGAGAGAATGGCAAAGCAGGGGTAGTCCAGCTCCGGAACCGCGGAAAAAAAGCAGGCGTCTTCTCAGCCCAGGCGATGTACTCTGCTCCGAACTTCGCTTCGAGAAAGGTCTCTTCAGCGGCGATGATCCGTTCATAGTAGAGCCAAAACGCCAAGATGCCGAGGACGACCAGCCAGAGCACCTGAACAAAGAGGAGCATTCCCAGAAAGATGATGAAATTCCCCAGGTAAAGTGGATTGCGCACGACGGAATACATCCCGGTCGTGTTGAGCACGGCCGCGATCTGCTCCTTTGTATTTCTACCCGAGGTCTTCTTGGGAACATGCCCGATGGTAACTCCCCGCACGGCAAGACCTCCAAGGGACAACACGAGACAACCCAGCTCCCAGCACCTATCCAGGTGCTCGTTTGTGAGGCGGCCAATCAGCCCTGAGTCTCGCAAGGCGATTACGGTAAAAGGCACGAAGAGCAAAGGCAGATAGCTCCTCCATCGAAATAGCCATTGCCCTTGAATTTCCTTACGCTTTTGGGACATGACGCGGTTCTTTCCTTTGCGGAATCCAGAGGTGACACAACCTTGGACATCCTTGCCCCGTGCAAGGCTGTGATGATTGAGGTGCTCCTGACGGCCGCAACCGGCACCTCGACAGGCTCACGCCAGAGGGGACAAATCTCCTTTACACCCGGCTGGGTCTGACTTCTCGTTAAATGTTGTTAATGTTGGGAAAGCAGGAATTCGATCAGGGTCCTGAGGGGCCAGCAGGCGGGGTTGCACGGCACCCGCGTGCTGCAGCACGAGCGAACGGCATCAAAGTGAATTCAAGCAGGCTGTCCGAGAACTGTCATTTCGAGCGACAGCGAGAAATCTTGTTCATCGGAAGAGCTTATGTTTAATAGATTTCTCTCTGCTACGCTCCGTTCGAAATGACAAAAAGGTGTTCTCGGACAGCCTCCTAGGAACGTTGTTCCCCGGGAGGCTCCCACGGCAGATAAATCTTGAAGATTGAGCCTTTTCCAGGCCAGCTTTCGACGGCGACGCGACCGCTGTGTGCTTTGACAATCGCGTTCACCTGGGGGAGCCCCAAGCCCATGCCGGGACCGGATCGGCTTTTGTCTCCCCGATAGTAGCGCTCAAAGATGTGCGGCAAGTCCTTTTCCGGAATGCCTGATCCAGCGTCGGCAACAATGAGGGTGACCTCCCTGGGATTGGGTGCGGGTTCCACCCCTAATCGAATCCGCCCTCCGGGTGGAGTGTACTTCAGAGCGTTGTCAACGAGATTCGCGACCGCTTGCTCGAGGCGTCTCCGATCACCTTTGACCTCCAAGGCCTTCGGGAGACTTCTTTCGAAGTGGATACCCTTGTCTTTGGCCACAGGCATGAAGGTCTGAGCCACCTCACCCATCAGAGAGTCGAGCGACAGGACCTCCCTGTTCAAAGCGACCACCCCGGATTCCGCTTCGGCCACGTCAAGGATCGACTCGGAGAGCGCGAGGAGGTGATCCAACCGGTCAATGATCTGGTAGAGCGCCATTTGATACGTGTGCTCATCTCGCGGCGCGCGAAGCGTCACTTCCGCCAAGCCACGAATCCCGGTGATTGGTGTTCGCAGATCGTGTGCAAGCGTATCCGTCACATCGCGAAGCCCTTGAACCAGGGTATCGATGCGGTCCAGCATCCCGTTGAATGCCTTGGCCAGCCGGTCGACCTCGTCTCCGCGTCCGGAAAGGGGTACCCGCTGCCCCAAAGAGCGACCGGATATTTCGGATGCGGTGGCTGCCACCTCGCGGATGGGCGACAGTGTGCGCCGCGCGATCAGGCCGCCGGCGATGACCGAGATGAAGAGTGCCAGGAGTGAGGCCTTCCCCACATTGCCAATAAACCCCCTTAGCCACATCTCGTGGTCCAGTAAGGGTTGTCCGAGCTGAACGACCGATCCGTCCGGAAGTCGACTGTAAATGACACTCGCCGCTTGATCATGGTCAAGCGTCAGCCGGCTGAAGTCCCCTCGACCGCCCCTGGCTTCGGACAGGAGCTCCGCGTTCATTCCGAATATGCCGTCATACCTTCTTGATGTGGCTGCGAAGCTCACGACCCCGGAGGATTCGATGATGCGCCCCATGAAACGTCCGCCTCCGGCAGCCTCCTCCTGTCTCAGATGATGCACAAGCCCTTCGCGGCCCCCCTCTTCGTAAGCCATCTTGACTTCAGCGATTTCCTCTCGGAGCTGCTCATCGGTCCACCGGTGGAATTCATCACGCATAATGGAGTACAGCACGCCGAAGACCAGCAGGAAGCAGATGCTGAACACCGCCCCGTACCACAGGGTGAGGCGTGTCGTGAGATCGCGAAGGGCTCTAAGAATCATGGCTCACCAGCACGTAACCGGCTCCCCGCACTGTCTTCAGAAGCCTTGGCTTCTGAGGATGCTCGATCTTTTCTCGAAGCCGACAGATGTGAACATCCACAATGTTCGTCGAAGGGTTGAAGGTGTATCCCCAGACTTGCTGCAGGATCTGGGTGCGTGTCACCACCTGTCCCACGTTTCGCATCAGATATTCAAGGAGACCGAATTCCTGCTTCTGAAGCTCGATCTCCTCCTCCCCTCGGTACGCTTTTCTGGATAGAAGGTCCAGCACAAGGTCGGCAACCTTCAATTTGAGGGGCTCCTGGGTGCCCCGAGCGCGACGCAGAAGGGTCTCAACCCTTGCCAGAAGCTCGGCGAAGGCGAATGGCTTCACGAGATAGTCGTCGCCTCCGGCCCTCAGGCCACGCACGCGATCATCGACCGTTCGTTTGGCGCTCAAGATGAGAACGGGTGTGTCGATGCCTTGGGCTCTCAGCTGCTGCAATACTTGAAGACCGTCCACAAGGGGCAGCATGATGTCCAGCACCAGCGCATCATGGCCCCCCTTCAGTGCCCGATCAAGGCCTTCCGTCCCCGTTGAAGCAACCTCGACCCCATACCCTTCCTCCGTTAATCCCTGAAAAACAAATTGAGCAATGTCCGGATCGTCCTCTATGATCAGAATGCGGTCCTTCCGGGGACTGTCCATACGATACGCTCACCTTTCTGAAAATAAGTGGGTCACTTGACTCCCCTTGTAGCATATCGATGGCGGCACCAAAAATTAAACCTTGCTAATTTAACTTCATTCTCATTGCTTTAGACTCACATCTCTTCTGCAAATCAGATCGGAAGAGCACACGTCTGAACTCCAGTCACGAGTGGATATCTCG
>CALBZH010000113.1 GCA_937889795.1 uncultured Syntrophobacteraceae bacterium
CCACCGAGATCTACACTCTTTCCCTACACGACGCTCTTCCGATCTCGAGCAGCTGGCAGTTGGCTCCAGCCGGGTTTGTGAGGGGACCCAGCATGTTGAAAATGGACCGAAACCCGGTTTCCTTCCTGGCCTTGGCGGCATGCCGCATGGCACCGTGGAAGACCGGAGCGAACAGGAATCCGATTCTGACTTCGTTTACGGCTTCTTCAACGAGCTCGGGCGGGAGATCGAGACGCACCCCGAGCGCCTCCAGCAGGTCCGCGCTCCCGCTTCGGCTCGAAACGGAGCGGTTCCCGTGCTTGGCGACCGTCACCCCACAGCCGGCGACCACAAACGCCGCCGTGGTCGAAATGTTGAACGTCTGAGCCCGATCGCCTCCGGTGCCGCAGGTGTCCACAACCGTTTCCGACTGGACCTGGATCCGGGCGGCCTTCCGGCGCATGGCCCGGGCTGCTCCGGCCAGCTCGGAGAAAGTCTCCCCTTTGGTGGCCAGCGCCCCCATGAAGGCGCCGATCTGAGCGTCGGTTGCCTCTCCGGACATGATGAAGCTCATCACGTCCGCCATTTCCGTCTCATCCAAATCCTGCCGGTGAATGATCTTCTTGAGGCTGTCTTGAATCATTGTCTGGATCTCCCCCACGCTGATGGTCTTATTGTTGGCCAGTCTTGGTCAGATAATTCCGGAGCAAACGTTTGCCCACCTGGGTCATGATGGATTCGGGGTGAAATTGGATCCCCTCGGTTGGATGCTCCCGATGCCGGATTCCCATGATCTCCCCGTCTTCCGCATGAGCGGTCACTTCGAGGCAGGCGGGGACGGATTCGGGTTCGACGGCGAGCGAGTGGTAGCGCATGGCCTGAAACGGACTCTTGATGCCTTGAAAGATGCTCTTCCCGTCCGCCGTCACCGTGGAAACCTTCCCATGCATCAACTGCCTGGCCTTGCCGACGATCCCGCCGAAGGCGACAGCGATGGCCTGGTGCCCCAAGCAAACGCCCAGGATGGGCACCTTGCCGCTCATGGCTTTGATGAGGTCGACGGAGATTCCGGCCGTTTCCGGGCGGCAGGGGCCGGGCGAGATAACGATTCCCGCCGGGTTGCGTGCCTGGACCTCCTCCACCGTCGCGGCGTCGTTTCGGATGACTTCCACTTCGGCTCCCAGCATCATGAGGTACTGCACGAGGTTATAGGTGAACGAATCGTAGTTGTCGATCATGACGATCATGACGAGGCTCCTCTCTGAATCAGCTGCAGGGCCCTCTGGATGGCCATGGCCTTGTTCACGGTTTCCTGCCGCTCGCGCTCGGGATCAGAATCGGCGACGATCCCCGCCCCGGCGCGGACCGAGAGTCGCCCGTTCTCCACGCACGCGGTCCGAATGGTGATCGCGAGATCCATGTTCCCGGTGAACGACACGTACCCGAGGGCTCCCCCGTAGGGTCCGCGCGGCTCCCGCTCGAGCTCCGCGATGATCTCCATGGCCCGGATCTTGGGCGCGCCGCTGAGGGTGCCCGCGGGAAAGGTCGCCCGGAGCAGGTCCCACGCATCGTATTCACGCCGCAAGTCGCACGAGATGTTCGAGACCAGGTGCATCACGTGTGAATACCGCTCGACCACCATCAGATCCGTGACCTGAACCGTCCCGACTTCCGCCACCCGCCCCAGGTCATTGCGGCCCAGATCGACCAGCATCAGGTGCTCGGCGCGCTCTTTCGGGTCTTGAAGCAGCTCGTCCGCCAGCTGCCGGTCCTTCTGCTCACTGTTCCCGCGCGGCCGCGTACCGGCGATCGGACGGAGGGTCGCCACCCCGTTTTCCAGACGCACCATGGTTTCAGGGGACGATCCGACGAGGATCATCTTCCCCAGGTGCATGAAATACAGGTACGGGGACGGGTTGATATACCGCTGAGCCCGGTATAGCCACCAGGGATGCACCGAGGCCTCGCATTCGAAGCGCTGGGAGATGACCGCCTGAATGATGTCGCCTTCTTCGATGTATTCTTTGATCTTCGAAACCTGGGACCGGAACTCGTCCGGGGGGATGGTGGGCACCAGCTCATACCCTGACTGGGGATGCCCGTTGAAGGCGGGCATGGGACGATCGAGCATGGCCTGCATGGCAGCAAGATCCTTCAGAGCCTGGTCATACGCTTCCGACACGGTCGAGCCATCGAGAAA
>CALBZH010000114.1 GCA_937889795.1 uncultured Syntrophobacteraceae bacterium
CGCGGAAATGGGAACGGAGGAGATTCTGTGGCCTCTCAAATGGATCAAGGCGGCAGGCATCATCAGTGCAATCCTGGTGTGTGGGATATGTTTTCTGATGGCATATGGCGCCAGTCGCAGAATCGCGGAACCCATCATCGCAGTGGCCGCCGCGGCACGGAGGCTTGCGGAAGGCGATCTCGAACAGCACATCGCATTTACCGGCGAGGGTGAAGTGGGGGCTCTGGCACGAAGCTTCAATTCAATGGCCCGGCAGGTCTCCGGGCTCATTCATTCTCTGCATTGCAAGGAGGAATCTCTTCAGAAGGCCTATGATGAGCTCGTGGTTACCCAAGACCAGCTCGTCCGATCCGAACGAATGGCTGCGATCGGGGAACTGGTGGCCTGCATTGCCCATGAGATGCGAAACCCTCTTTCTTCGGTTAAGCTCAACCTGCAAATCATGGAGACGGATCTCGTCGCGGATGAGGTGCTTTCCGAGCACTGCCAGATCGCTCTCGACCAGGTAGCGCTGCTTGACAGGATGTTTTCGGACCTTCTCAATTACAGCAAACCTTTGGCTCTGGAGAAGAGCAGTGCTGCACTCGAAGAGCTTGTGAGCAGGAGTCTGGAGCAGCTCAGCGCAGAGATCACCTCCGGAGAGATTCTTGTCAATAGACGTGAGGATCCCGCCATGGGGTCCGTCATGGCGGATGCGGACAAAATCGTGCAGGTGCTGGTCAATGTTCTGAAAAACGCGATAGAAGCATCGCCGCATGGTGGGCGCATTGAAATTACCGTGGAAGAGGAAACCGGCCCAAGAGGGAAAATGGTTGCGATCGGCATCATCGATCAAGGTCCCGGAATCTCGGCTCGTAATTTGCTTGTGATGTTCCAACCCTTCTTCACCACGAAAAAGAGAGGCACCGGTTTAGGACTTTGCATCGTACAGAAGATCATGGACGCCCACAACGGGACCATCTCCATTAGCACCGAGGAGGGGAAGGGGACATTGGTGCGCCTGACCTTACCGGTTGCCTGAGGTACGGTATGAAGAGAATTCTGGTCGTCGATGATGACCCCTCGCTGACTCGAACCCTTGAGCTCTACTTTCGAAGAAAGCGTTGCGAAGTCTCCATTGCGGATACTGGAAGGGGGGCTCTGGAGCGATGGCTTTCGGAAGAGCCCGATCTGATCTTGCTCGACGTGCGGCTGCCCGACATGGACGGGCCGGATGTGCTGGCGGCCGCCCAAAAGGAACATCTCAAGGGCGAAGTTATTATGATCACGGCCTTCCATGATACCGAAGCAACGCTCAAGGCGATCCGCTTCGGTGCCATCGACTACCTCTACAAGCCAATCGATCGCCAGGCACTGGATCTTCTGCTTGAAAAGACGGCTGTTCAGAAGAAACAACGGGAGCGAGCCGCCAAGCTTTGTCACGTCATCTCGGAATGCTACAGGCCCGACCAAATCATTGGCAGAAGCTCGGCCACTCTGGATGTCGTGAAAGCCATCGCCCAGGTGTCCCAGACGTCCGCCAACGTTCTCATCGAGGGCGAGACGGGGACCGGGAAGGAGTTCGTCGCAAGGACAATTCATCAGGAGTCGGCTCCGGAGGAGCCCTTTGTGGCCATAAACTGTGCGGCCATCGTGGGGAGTCTGCTGGAAAGCGAGCTTTTCGGCCATGAGAAGGGGGCCTTTACGGGAGCGGTTCAGCGCAGCATCGGCAAACTGGAGTGTGCGGGCGAGGGCACGGTTTTTCTCGATGAAGTGGGTGAGCTCCCTCTCGAATTTCAGGCGAAGCTCCTGCGCGTGCTGCAAGAAAGAGAATTTCAAAGGGTTGGCGGTAACAAGTCGCTACCCTTGCAGGCGCGTGTCGTCGCTGCGACCAACCGGGATCTCCATGCAATGGTGAAAGCGGGAGACTTTCGCGAGGACCTTTACTTTCGTCTCAAGGTTTTCGTGATCCGCATCTCGCCGTTGAGAGAGAGGACGGAGGATATCGTCCCTCTAAGCGAATATTTCCTGACTCGCCTCAACCAGGAAATGCACAAGCAGGTTATCCGGATTCCGAACGCTTATCTGGAGGCATTGAAAACCTATCATTGGCCTGGAAATGTGCGGGAGCTTCAAAATATCGTAGAACGTGAACTGATCCGATACAGGGGTGGCTCCCTCACGTTTGAATCGCTCGTATCCCCTCTCCATGCCAAGAAAGAACAGCCGTCATCAGATGTAGGCCGAGAAATCTTGAAACCAGTAAGCCTCGATGAAGCCATGGCCCAGCACATCAGAAAAGTCATTGAATTCGCAAAGGGAAGGATCAATGGAAAGGGTGGTGCGGCTGAATTGCTTCGTATCAATCCCAGCACCTTAAGGAGCCGGATGGAAAAGCTTGGGGTGAATCGAACTGAATTCTGAACACCTTGTCTGCGAATAGACAAGGTGTTTGTTTCAGAATGTTTCAGCGTATTTATAGATAGTTATATACTTATTTTTCTATTGACACGTAAAGTTTTGATCTGCTATCAAACACGTATATTTTAGACTCTTTCAGAGAAAGAGACTCCGCAAGCCATAGTGCTTCCGGACAAACTTCTTCGGAAAGCCCGAGGAAGAATCGCCCCGGCAGGGATGAAATCCCCGGATAGATCAGGCTGCTGTTGCCCCTGTCCGGATGAGATTCGGAGGCATGTTTGCCAACCGAGCAGTCGTTTGGGTAAAACGACGTAAATCCAAGCAGTAGTGCGTCCAATTTCTGGAGCACACACAAATACCGCAGAATAATGACCCGTTCCGGCATAGCTGGAGTGGGTTTTTTGTTGCTCGACATCCGCGACAAGCCGTATAAGCGGCGGATACCTTCCCCACATCCCGCCAGGGAGACGACCTGTGCTCTGCCT
>CALBZH010000115.1 GCA_937889795.1 uncultured Syntrophobacteraceae bacterium
CCCGCCGCTCAATCTCGTAGTCAAAGAGAATCCGCGTGCCCGAGCCCCCTTGCCGATTGATGAAGGCAACGTCGGAGCGTGTGAGATCTTCGATGCCAAGGATGTTTTTGGGATTGCCCCGCTGCAGGAGAAAACCCTGCTGACGCTTGGCAAGTTGAAGCAAACGGACTGGCGTTCCCGGCAGATACCGCTCGATGTACGAAAAATTGTAGCCTCCCGTCTCCGTTTCGAGCAGGTGAGATCCGGCCAGGTGCGTTTGCCCCCTGCGCACGGCCATGAGTCCTCCCAGACTGCCCACGTTGCTCGACGAGAGGTGGATGCGGCTGTCGTGTCGCTTCAATTCGTTGGCCAGCACGTCGATCGTGTTGTCGTGACTCCCGATCATAATGACCGTGTGATCCAAGTCTTCCGCCGGTCTAAGGAGCCGGATGCGTACCGTTTGACCAACATCAATCCCTTCAAGATCTTGAGGCACCTGCAGGATTCCGTCAGCACGCGTGAGAGACGTGATGACCCCGGCGCCCCGCTGGAGCGGCATGGCGATCAGCTTTCCCTGAACGCGTCCGAGGATAACGCGAAGAAACTCTTCGAGGCCCAGCTTCGAGGGCATCTTCCGTCCCAGGGTGGCCTCCACCTCGGTGGGCACAGGGACGGGAATCCCCTGCAACCGGTACAGGAGTGGCCGCACGAATTGCTCGAACGCCATGATGGCCGACACCGGATAACCGGGAATTCCAACAACCGGCTTGCCCCTCACCAGACCAAGCACGGTGGGCTTGCCCGGCATCATCGTAACCCCATGCACCAGAACCTCGCCACGCTCGTCAATGATGGACGATGTGTAATCCTCGGACCCGGCCGACGACCCAGCATTGACCAGAATGACGTCCACGTCCGACGCAGCCGCTTTGCTGAGCATTCCCCGCAGGGTTTCAAGGTCATCCAGCACCGGCTCCTGCAAATGGGGCTCTCCGCCGCACTCCGCCACCATTCCCGCCAGCACGGCACCGTTGAACTCGACGATCTGTCCAGGCGAGGCGGTTGCGGCTCGATTCGCCGGCACCAGCTCCGTTCCCGTCGGCTGGATCCACACCTTAGGCCGACACACAACGGGGACCTCGGTCACCCCGGCCGCGAGGAGCGCACCAATATCGGCCGGGCGCAAGACGTGCTGCTGCGGAAGCAGGAGCTCACCCGCGACAATGTCCTCGCCAACCTTTCTGACGTGCTGCCAGGGAAAAGCCGCGGACCGGATTTCGATCACGCCTTCGGAAACCGGCTCGACCTGCTCGATCATGATGACAGCATCGGTATTGGGCGGAATCGCGTCGCCGGTGTCTACCGCGAATGCCTCACGGCCGACCCGCAGCCGGAAAGGCTCCGAATCACTAGCCCCGAAGGTGCGCTTGGCGCTGACCGCGTAGCCATCCATCGCCGCTCCATGGTAATGGGGCACGGACTGGCATGCGATGATCGGCCGTGCCGTTACGCGGCGCAGGGCCTCCACCGTGAGAACCGTCTCCTCGTGCCAGCCCGGTTCAGCGGTGCGCTCCCTCCAGAGGCGGCGGGCCTCATCCAACGTCTTCATTTTCAGATAAATGTTCCGCTTCGGCTTCTCACTCATTTCCGGAGCCCTCCCTGAGCGCTTCTATCTTTTCCAGCCATTCTTCCCCGTTCACCCCCGACCAGCTCGCAACTCGATCGGTGTTGTCGACGCCGCGGTAGTGCACGCGCAATCGTCTCGAGCTCAGACGCGTACCGGTCGCGCTGCCTTTGGTCTCCACGGCGGTGATTCGCTCCAGGGGGATGCGCAGGTCGACCGGACGCTGAGTGGGTCTGAAATAAAGGCCGTCTTCAGTGAGCACCAAGACCCCCACGCCGCGCCATTGACCGTCCCACTCCCTCCGCAGACTGCGCAAGCGCGCTTTCGTAGCGAATAGCACAATGGGGATTCCATGCAGCAAAGACCGTATCTCATACAATGCAGCCCTTTCCGCGCTCTTGCGAAGCGCACGGATCAGGAAGAGTACCGGTACAATGACTGCGATACCACACCCCCCCACCAGGAGGATTCCGGTCCAGAAATCTGAGTTACCCATCGGCATGCATCATGTTGTGCTCTCCGCAGGTGATCGAAACCCCCCGGCACGTTCTAATGATTCTTTGACTCAGCCCCACGCGCAGTTTCGGATTCTCTTTTATCCTAACCATTGCTATCTGTGAACCCGAAAGGGACCTAATACTTGTGTGGCGACCTTCTCCGGAACTGTCTCTCCTGTAGGCCTCGAAGCCAGAGCCGTGGCCCATTCAGCCGTTTCGCCTTGACAACACCAGGGATCGATGCTTTCCTGTAGCACCGTCCAGGCTGCCTCTGATGGAGGAGCGGCTTCAGGCGATCGCGTACCTGAATGAGGAATGCGTTTGAACGAGAAGACCTATAAAGACAAAATGAGGGTGCCTCTGGGCCTCGCACTGGCCCTTTTTATCCTTTTGGTAACCTCCTCGGTCCCCCTTTGCCATACCTGCCATCACCACAGGCTCGCCTTGCCCGGCACCGTCGTTTCGCCGGGAGCCACCCCCAGCGTCTATCCTTCGGCCGATTCCGAGGTTGAAGCGGACCGGCCGTGTCTGGCATGCCTGTTCCTCAATGCCATCAACGCGAGTCAAATTTCATTCTTTCTTCTGGTCATTACGCTGGGACGAATCCTTGGCCTTAGGGGCCAGGCACCCGGTGAGGGGATCATTCCTCGCTTTGCTGGCTTCACTCTCCAAACGCGGGGTCCCCCCTGCCAATCTAGTATCTGAGCGAATCCTCGGCTCGGCAGTTCGGGGCAGGACATTGCCGGTGCCTTACCACTCGATATTCTCACGCTTTCTTTCAAGTTAGCTTTGACAAGGTCACAGACAGGCTCCGTCTGTTACGAAGAAAAGGAGATACTGCCTATGATGAATCGCTCATACCTTTATTGGTCGGTTCTCGGATGTGCTCTGGCTGTCGCTGCGGGATGCAGCACGGCGACTTCCCAAAAATCAGCATCTATGGATCGCCCTGCTCGCTCCACGGCAGCGCTCATGTCGGCACATGGTCAGGGCTCGTCGGACGATTCGAAATCCGAGCTGAGCATTCCTGAGCAGCCAGCAATCGAGACGTGGGTTCGGAGCTTTTCAGGCCGAAGCCACAAGTCGTTTCAGACCCAGCTCGATCGTTCGACCCAATATGTGAAGCCTGCCCAGGATATTTTCGCAGGGCGCGGCCTGCCCAAAGACCTCGTCTACGTTGCTCTGGTCGAGAGTGGATTCACCCCCAAAGCACGTTCCAAGGCGAAGGCCGTGGGCATGTACCAGTTTATTCCGGACACAGGGAGACGGTTTGGACTTGAGCAAAATCAGTGGATCGACGAACGATGTCATCCAATGAAGGCGGCTCGAGCTGCCGCAGATTACCTTTCCGCTCTTTATGATCAGTTCGGCTCTTGGCCATTGGCCCTCGCGGCATACAACTGCGGAGAAAGGGCGGTTCAATCCACGCTCGATCGCAGCGGCCTCAAGACCTTCTGGGAGCTGGCCAGCAACGGTTATCTGCCTTCCGAAACCCGTGATTATGTTCCAAAAGTGCTCGCTACGGTCAAAATCGTGCGGAGCCCTCAACGCTATGGGTTTCACCTTGGTCCCGTACGGCACATTGCGAAGCAGCCGACCGTTTCAGTTCCTGGCGGCGTCAAGCTGTCCTGGGTCGGCAAACAGATTGGCGTTTCCGAAGATGCCCTTCAAAACTGCAATCCTGAGCTCTGTAAACCCGTAACGCCGCCCGGATGTACCTCTTACAATCTTTGCCTTCCAGAAGGAACCGGGGAAGGTGTGCTTGCATCCCTTGTCGAGCGTGCCGAAGAGGAGCAACGGGAGGCGTTCGCAAAGACTTCTTCTTCGTCTTCATCGAATGGCGACTCTTCCAACGGGGCCCAGCGCACTGATTCTCATCAGAGCGTGGCCCGGAAGAACAGCTCTCCCAAAGAGCGGGTAGCCGCGAACGTCAGAAGCTCATCGCATTCCTCCAAGACAGCACCGGCGACCAAGGTCACCGCCGCCGGCAACGCTGGCGCGAAGGCGCGTGGCTCCAGCACCAAGGAAGCAAAGGAAACAAGAGAGGCGAAAGGCAAGTCCTCCCCGAGTCAGGTTGCCTTGAACAAGGCCCCTGGCGCCAAACCGAAGAGCCCTGAAGCCGCGCAGGCTGGAAAACGGCAGTCGGCTTCCGTGGAGGGAAAAGCGCGTATCGCCGCAAAGGCGCCCGCAATTCAAAACAGTCCAAGCCCGAGTCAGAAGGCTGCATCCTCGCCTCGCATCGTTGTGGCTTCCAACGATCAGGACAAGCTCGCTTCGAAGAAAGCCCAGAAGAAGAAAGAGAAGCCTTAAGCGATGGGCAACAAGTGAGCGTTCCATTGACCACGTCGCCAGGCGCTCTGCCTGCGAATATGCCTTTGCCACGCACCTTGGGCCCTTAGGATGGTGCGGCGGTAGTTCTGCACCTGCGCAAGATCGATGCTAGATGCCAGATTCCGGATGCGAGATGGAATGAACGCCCAGCCTCTTGGATCCGGCATCGAGCGTCTGGCATCACGTCCGTATGATTCATGACTTCCGCCGTGCTGTTCTTCCCTGAGATTGCTAGGCTTCCCTGAGATTGCTGATCTCCCGGTGATAGGCTTCCATGAGATCCTCCAGACGAAGGATTCCGAGCAGGCCACTTTCCATGTCGATGATCGGGATCTGCCCATACCCCGTCCGCAAGAACACAACCAACGCATCGTAGAGGTTATCCCCCATCTCGACCGACACGGGAGGAGAAACGAGGTCGTCCAGCACCAGCAAATCCGCGATGTCTTCTTCAAAAATCACTTCCCTGAGGTCGCGCACCGCGAGAATCCCGCGTAAACGGTAGTCCTCGTTTACAACGGGGAAGAACGATTCCGGGGTCAACGTGAACAGCTTTTTGAACTGCCCGAAGGACATGTCCGCGGGCAGGACCGCAACCGACGCATCCTTCCGGTAGACGTCTCTAACCCTCATGGTTTCCAGTAGATTGACGATCGTGTCCGAACGGTGGGCTGGGGAGTGGAATTTGTTCAGAACCTGTTTCTCGTACAGACTCCAACGCTGAGAGAGGAGGATGGCTATAACGGACGCAAACATCAGGGGAACGACGAGACCGTATCCACCGGTCATTTCACACACCATGAGGAGCGCACCGATCGGTGCCTTGGCAACACCGGCGAAAAAAGCGCCCATCCCCACCAATGCAAAAGCGCCGGGGTGAGTCACAATGGAGGGAAACCACTGGTGACTGAGCTGTCCCACGGCTCCCCCGAGCATCGCACCGATAAAAAGCGAGGGGCCAAAGACTCCTCCGCTCCCACCGGATGAGATCGTGAAGGATGTCGCCAGGATCTTCACCGCAGCAATCGCAAACAGCAACGGGACCGACAGCTCTCCCCTCAAGGCTTGTTGGATGATGCCGTAGCCGCCGCTCAAAACCTGCGGTGTCCAAAGCCCGACGATTCCGACCATCAGGCCGCCCAAGGCGGGGATGAACATCTTCTTGAAAGCGATCTTTCGAAAGAAGGCATCTCGCAACCCATAAAACACTTTGACATACGCATAGCCGAAGGGGACACAAATCAAGGCGAGGATGCCGTAAAAGGCCAGCTCGAGGGGATTCCAGAATCGAGCCGGGCCAATCTCGAATATGGGCTCATGCCCAAAGATCGCCGTGAAAATAGCGTAGCCCGTAACGGACGCGATGATGCACAGGATGATCCCCTCCGCCTCAAAGTCTTCACGGTACAACACTTCAACCGCTGTCAAGGCACCTCCTAAAGGCGCTCGGAAGATCGCTCCCAAGCCGGCGGCACATCCGGCGAGAAGCAGCAAGCGTCTCTCCCGGGCGCTCAGGCCAAGGGTGCGCCCGACCCACGAGCCGATTCCGGCTCCTATCTGAGCGATGGGCCCCTCTCGGCCCGCGCTGCCGCCGGTTGCCAAGGTGATGACCGAAGCAATGCCTTTGATGAACGGCACGCGGGTTCTGATGTACCCACCCTTGTTGTGGAAGGCATCAATAAAGGCGTCGGTTCCATGCCCTTCGGCTTCTGGTGCCCAGGTGTACACGATGAATCCCGAGAGCAGGCCGCCTATGGCTGGCAGGAGACAGAGAACCCACTGGCGAAAGGGCGTATCGGACACCAGATCGACCAGATGCTCGCCGGTTGGCTTGACCATCTGGTAGCCGGCAAGCACCTCCATGCAGAAAAACGTGGTCCATTCCAGAAGGAAAAACACCACGCAGGCCATCAAACCGCTCAGAATGCCAACTGCCACGCTCAAAACGCTCCAGCGGACGGTACGTTGCTTCTTCAGACGAGCCAGTAGCGCCAATGCCTCGGTTTGACAGGGAAACCGTATCAAAGCGTCTTCTCCTTCTCCTGCAATGCTGATGATCCCTCAGAGCTTCATGAACCGCTCAAGCCCCGAATACCCAATACACCGAATTAGTCAAATAGAAACTTGTCAATTCGGGCATGTCGTTTGGTCGCTGCCTGATAACTCCAGCAAGTAGTCCGCAACTCATGATTGACTCGCACCCGATATAGACATATCCTAGCGGCATCGTTAAAGGATCTAGAATTAAGCGATGTATCGGCATTCACATCCTTGGGGTGACCGATTCTTGGCAATAGGCGCTCATCAGCAGGTAAAGTGTGCCAAAGCAGGAGGGAGAATGAGTTGCAACAACCCGAAAGGATCGGTTTGGGGTAAATGGGATCTGCATGTTCACACTCCCTGCTCCATTGTGCAGAATTACGGTGGCAACAATGACATGAGCTGGAACGGGTTTATTGCTGATCTGGAGAAGCTTCCTCCTGAGCTGAAGGTCATTGGTGTTAACGATTATTTATTTTTTGATGGATATGAAAGACTTCTGAAAGTTAAGCGGGAGCAGGGACGACTCAAGAACCTCGATCTGATCCTCCCTGTCGTCGAGCTCAGGCTCGACCCGTTTGCCGGACTCCTTGAGAAAGATAAATATGGAAGGTACTTGAGCTCCGATTGGAATCGAATCAATCTCCACATTGTATTCGACCAGCTCGAGCCGGAGATTCTTCGAAAGCAGTTTTTGGCCACACTCGGGGAGTGTTACGACCTTATTCCGGATTCGAAGGACTTCGCCGAGAGATGGCAGACCCCGATAGCTCGCGACAGCGTGAGCAAGCTGGGACAGGCAATCGTTGATGCCGCGCCCAAAGACAAGCCGGGCACCTACTTTAGCCTGGTTCAGGAAGGGTTTAACCACCTCTGTGTC
>CALBZH010000116.1 GCA_937889795.1 uncultured Syntrophobacteraceae bacterium
CCACCGAGATCTACACTCTTTCCCTACACGACGCTCTTCCGATCTGTTGGCCTGAGACTGAGCCGATTTGGCAATTTCCTGGATGCCCTCGGTCATCGAGGTGATGGATACCGTCGTTTCGTCGTAAGCGCGCTGGCTTTCCAGTGCGTTGTGCTGGACCTCGGCAGCTGTCTGCCCCATGGTCTGAATCCGGCCAAGCACGTCCTGGGCACGTTTCGATTGCTCCGTTGCATTGGTCACGATCCTGGTCGAAATCCCCATAACCCGATCGACCGCGTTGGACACTTCCCGGTTCCCATCGACAATAACACCGAAGGTCTGTCGCAGTTTGTTGAGCAGGGTATTGAACGCGAGCTCCATCTTCGAGATTTCGTCTTCCCCCTTGACCTCCAATTGACGCGTGAAGTCAAGGTCCTCGGTGATCGCGACCATGGTGTTGGCGGTGCTCAGAATCGGTTTGGTGATGCTTCGCGTCAGCCAGAGAGCGCCAATGATAAGAATGGCAAGGAAGATGGCGGTGACGGCCAGGGCCTGTTTCAACTGCGTCGGGAGTGCCGCGTAGATTTCGTCGTGATCGGCACCGCAGGCCACCAGCCACTGCCTGGAGAACTTGTCGAATCCTTCGAGCTTGAAGAACCCGACCGAGCGCATGACGTTCTTTTTGGTGACGGGGTTGTTGAACAGATAGGAAATGGTGCCGCTCTGCTTCTGGGAAGAGAAGAACTGCGCAACCTCGCTCAGATTGAGATCGGAAAGCTTGGTACCGATGAGCTCTTTGTTGGGGTGACCAATAACGGTCATGTTGGCGGACTCGACCATGTACGTATAACCGGTCGTACCCACTGGAAATGCCGCGATGATGTTGTTCACAAAATCCCACTTCACATAGTTCACCATCACGCCACGCACTTCGTTCTGGACCACGACCGGAGTGGCAATGACCAGCGACCAGCCCTTGGTCTCCGGAACCAGTTGCTTCAGGAGAGCGTGGTTTGCGAAGTCGCCCACGAACGGTCTACCGGCGATCCCCTCCTTGAACCAGGGCTGATCCCCTTGCGCCTGACCGATCGCCTGAGGAAGATTCGAGGCGATGCAGTTTCCCGAGCGGTTCAGGAGCATCACAAGGTCGTAAGCGCCGTATGTCTTGACGACATTCTGAAAGAGCTGATTGGCGCCGGCCTGGCCACCGCCAATGTCCACGGCTGTGATAACCGTGTCCATCCCCGCCAAACTGGCCACGTCGCTGACACGGTCGTTCATCGCGATGTCAACGGCTTTGGCAACGCGGCGGGCGTACCCGGTAAGCTGCATGTCGGCGTCTGCTTCGATCTGGTTCTTCATGGTCATGTAACTGATGAAGTTCAAAACCCCGATGGGGATCAACGTGATGACCAACAAAGCACCGAGCAGTTTGGTTTTAAGAGACTTGCCAAAAATTCGTTTCACGTTCATGGTGAGAAACCTCCTTGTCCAACTATTCGTTATCTAGGTTCGAGGGATTTCGGTCTGGGCTTCCAAGACCCGTTTGCTTCCGCTTTCTTTTCCCGGCATGGAGATCATGCCCATCTCCAGGAAAGCTTTCTCCTCCGAAGGCTTCAAGATGCGACCGAAGTCGAGCAGCATGATGAGCCGACCGGGTTGTTTGACGACCCCGCGCATGTACTCGGCGTTGATGCTGGAAACCACAAGATGCGGCGCCGGCTCGATCTGGCCCGCCGGGACTTTGGCGATCTCTGAAACCGAATCCACAATGAAGCCTGTCAGATGGTTGTAGAGCTCGACAATGAGGATTCGCGTTCGCTTGCCGCGATCCGGAGCATCCGAATCCCGAATCCTGAGCCGCTGGCGCAGATCGATGATGGGAATGATTCTTCCGCGAAGATTGATCATTCCTGAAATGAAATCCGGACTATTGGGAATCGGAGTGATGACCGGCAACCGGATGATCTCCTGGACCATCATGACGTCAACCCCGAATTCCTCTTCCCCGATTCTGAAGGTAACCAGTTGGATGATCTCTTCGGACTGCTCCTGCGTTGTCTGAGCAGTTCTCGAGATCAATGAAGGCAATCCCATTGCATTCCTCCCTAATTAATCGGTGCAAATCCATGCCCGCTCAGGCGAGCATTCCACTACCGCAAACCATTGTCTTAACCGCGTGGCAGCCCTCTCAGCCTCACACCGCGTGCTGCAATCCTTGTTGGGGGAAGAGGCCGCCCAGCAACGATACCGCTTCATTGACCGACCGAAGCTCGGAGGCCAGCTTCTGTCCGAGGACCTTTCCCGGCAGCTCCGGATTCAAGCAGATTTCAGGACTCAGAACGTAGGCTGCACCTTGGGCTTGACTCACGATTTTCATCCCTTCGACTCCGTCCTCCCCAGTCCCTGAGACCAGCAACGCCAGCAATCCGTCTCTCAGGCTGTCCGCGGCACTCGTCAGGCAAGCGTCGATGGGACGATGGAGATCTGAGCCGGCCGCGTTTTCGGCGACCCGCACGTTCGCTCCCTCTCGGGAAACCTTGCAGCAAAGCTCGTTCGAGTACAGGTGGATGACGCCGGGTTTGAGGGTTTGCTCCGGTCGCAGAAGCACGATTTCAACTTCGCTATCCTCCTGCAAATTCGGCAGAAGTGCTTCAATGACTTTAGAAGGAAATGCTAGGCATGCGAGAATCGGTGGCAAAGCCCATCCCGCCGACAAGGCACTGGTTAACTTGAGGAATAACGGAAAACCTCCTGACCCGCAGATCAAGGTTATCAGCTCGTACGTTCTCAACCCGCGGCTGCCCCCTTCCAGCGAGGCTCCCTTTCGAGACGAGACCGCCTGTTTCGATTTGGTGCGCCGGATGACCCTGGCGGCCTCCATTCGGACGTCACACGCCAGAAGGACACGCTCACGGATTTGTTTTGCCTGCTCCGTCATGCCCCCCCCGTTGCCTTTAGCAGCTGGCTTCGCAAGGACATCCACCGCTCCGTATTTGAACGATTGGTAGGTTAACGGTGACGTTTGGCCTGTGAAGGCGCTTAGAACAACAACCGGGATGGGCTGTCGGACCATGATGTGCTTGAGCGCGGTCAACCCGTCCATGACCGGCATTTGAATGTCCATTGTGACGACGTCGGGCTTAAGCTGCTCGACCATGCGCAGCGCTTCGACGCCATTTTCCGCGTTCCCGACGATGTCAAAGCGAGGGTCCGCCGAAAAGATGGAATGGAGCGCTCGACGCATGAGCGGAGAGTCGTCCACAACCAGGAGGCGCCGAGGGGGCGCTGGTGGTTCATAGGCCGTTACCCGAATGTCTTCCATGGATAGCCATTTGGCGAGAGCGATGAAAGTCCGAGGACGAGAAAGGGGGGAGGCTTCTACGAGCTGACCGATCGCGAATTCTCCGGTGATGAGTGAATAGAGCTGCTTCAAGGACGCGTAGAACGGGACGCCCCCATCATCCAGCGCCGCCTCCGACTCGGTTCTCTCCACCGCCTGACCAATGTCTGTCACGAAGCTAAAAAGCAAATTGGCTTCCTGTATGAGCTTCAGTCCCTCTTCGATCAGCGCGGGAATGGGGAGGATCGCATCACCAACCGCCACATCGACACCTGGATCCCAGTGATACGAGCCTTGCGGCCACGACAGGAATTCATGGCAGACCTCGGCACCTGACAGATTTCTGAGCCTCCCGTCGACCAAACTGCCGCCTCGAAAGCGCAGATGACCTTCACTGCCATCGGACGAGAAGATGGACAGAAGTCCGGAGGCCTTGCGAAGCGCCAGCGAATTGAGGAGCTCCAAAGCGCTGTGTGCTGAGAGGGAATCCGATTCCCTGATGAGCGTCCGCTCATGCTGCCACCTGGTCACGGATTCGAGCCATTTGCAGAAGGCGCTGGTGTCGAAGGATGGCTGGAAGGAGTCGATCGCAAGTCGCGGCCAGAGACACCGGCGCTCGAAATCGGCGGCGTCGCCCATAATCCAGCACGGCACCAGATAAGTGTGCGGGTGCGTTCGCCACCTCAAGAGACAGTGCACCAGATCATCTCCACTGGAAAAGTTGCCGCACGCAACCACGACATCAACGGTAGGAAGGTCAGCGGGACTCGACATGGTATCCGGAGCCGTGATTACGCTCACGTCATCCCATTCGCTCGGGAGAGCGCGCAGTCTTTCGACATATTCGTTGTGCGGGTCAAAAAGCAAAATGTTCATAAACACTCCCGAGTAGGGTGGTTGGTCAGTTCTTCAAGATATCTTCGATGGTGTTCACGGCTGTGACGCTGACTGACTGGGCAAAGCGGTCCTCAACCAGTCCGGGGACGTCCACAGGACCGGTGAGCAGCCCTGAATGACGCATTTCCTGCACAATCTCTTCCAGTTCGCGGACGTCGGGTCGGTACAGATCGAATCGAAATCGCCCCGGTGGAGAGCTAAAGACGTAGCGGACGAAATCCTCATCCTGCCCCCAGTAACTGGAGACCATGCGCACAGCTTCATCCAGATGGGCTTCCGCCCAAAGACCCGCTTTCACGGCAGCTGCAACCAGCTGATTTACAATCTGCGGCTTCGAATCAATCAATTCCTGCCGAACGATCATGAGGTTACAGATAAACCCCGGCCAGAGCTGCTCAACGTCCGCAACCCGCTTCGCTGTTCCATCGCGCAATGCCTTGCTCGCAAACGGCTCCCCCACAAAGAACCCGTCGATGCCTCCCGTCCGTATCGCCGCCGGCATATCCGGCGGAGGGATCTCCACGATGCGGATCGCATCTTCGCCGAGGCCTTGTTGCCGAACGTAGCGCTTCAAGGCCAGCATGTGGCCGGAGTAGCGTATGGGCACCGCGATGGTCTTGCCCACAAGCCCGGACAGATCGCTGGTCGGCAGATTCTTGTCGCCCACAAGCGTGCTCTCATGCCGATTCCCAATGTAGACAACCTTCAGAGGCACGCCTTGCTGATGCATGACGACCGCCAAGGGAGCGATGATGAACGCCACTTGGAGATGACCGGACCGAAACGCTTCGGCCATTTCTGCAAACGAGGCGAACTTGATTGCCTGAAATTGGATGTCTTGGCTCTTGGAAGCCAGGTCGACCAATGGAGCCGCCAAGTTGGTGACGACAGGCATGTAGCCCATGGCGATCCTCTGGCTCGACTTCCGCTCTGCGTTCAAATGGGCGTGAAGGACGCTGATCAGCACCAGCCACGTGAGAGCAAGAGCCGCAGCCCGAAATGCCGTACGCGATCCCTGAAATTGGTTGAACCTCATAAGGCTGAGTGCACTCCCAAATGATGATAGATCTGCGTACGCATTTCGCTCAATGTCGGACAGACTGCCGTTCGAGGATGCGGAACATCGATCTGCCGGCAGCACTTGATGCGAGCGGGCGATTCGCTCAAGATCACCAAACGATTGCTCATTTGGAGCGATTCGTCGATGTCGTGAGTCACAAACAGGATGGTCGTGTCGGGAAGCATGGCATGGAGATTGAGCATCTCCTCACGCATGTGAAGGCGCGTGAGGTAATCAAGCCCGGAAAAGGGTTCATCCATCATCAGAATATCGGGCTGGGCCGCCAAGGCACGGGCAATTTCCGCTCGCTGGCGCATGCCGCCCGAAAGCATGTGGGGGTAGTGGCCTCCAGCACCCTCAAGAGCTACAAGCTCCAAATAATATTGAGCTTTCTCTCGCCGTTCCGATGCATTTCCGATGGACCTCAGTGCGAGGTCGACGTTTTCGATGATCGTGAGCCACGGGAACAGTGCACCCTCTTGGAACACGAACACATGGTCGTTTTGCGGGCCGTTGACTTTCTGACCATCGATCAGGACAGCTCCTTCATCGGGTTTGATGAAACCGGCAATCACCTTGAGAAGCGTTGACTTGCCACAGCCCGAGTGCCCGAGGATGCACACGAACTCCCCGGCATCGATATCAAGCGTGATGTCCTGCAAGATAGCCGTGGAGGCACCGTCGAGAGCGTGCGCTTTCCCCGCCCCATTGGAGCCGTTCTTTCGAGACCATGGCCACGCCCGATTTCGCCCGTTCTTGTATCTGACCGTCACGTGATCGACGCAGATCTTATTTCTGTTCAAGCTTCCACCTCACCGACTCGAGATGTTCCAGTCGGGTCATGGCCAGATCCAGGAGGAGACCAATGATGCCGATCGTCACCATCGCCACGACCACGTAGTCCATCCGAAGCGCATTGCGAGCGTCTATGATGAGATACCCGAGCCCGCTCTTCACAGCGATCATTTCCGCCGCGACAACCACCAGCCAGGAGATCCCTAGAGCCACCCGCAGCGCCAAGAGAATGTTTGGCATGGTGGCGGGCAGAATGACCAGTCTCAGGCTTTCCCAGACGCCAAACTGCAAATTCGCTGCAACCTGGAAGTACATCGGGTGAATCCCGGAGGCAGCCTTGACCGTTGGAACGAGAATCGGAAAAAAGCTCGCAAAAAAGATAATGAATATCGCCGACTTCTCGCCGATGCCAAACCACAGCATCGCGAAAGGCACCCAGGCTAGAGGGGAAATAGGCCTCAGGAATTGAATGATCGGATTCACCCAATGGTAGACCACAGGCCTTCGACCTAGAGCCAATCCAACCGGAATAGCCAGGAGCGCGGCCAGGTAGAACCCCACCGTCACTCGGAACAGACTGGCAATCGTTGAGCGCAAGAGCGTCCCGTTCGACGCGAGCTCCCAAAAAGCCCTGCCAATCTGTTCCAGCCCAGGCAATTGTTCAAAAGACTGCCAAAAGGATGCGAGCATCAACCAACCCCTGCATGCGTCCACAGAAACGCCGCTATCGACCTCGCCTCAGCTGCCCAAAGACTCCAGGTGGACCGGGTTTTCTTCCCGGCTCTGGGCCAGGTCTTCTCCTGTGTAGGTTTCCAGGACGTCGAAGACATCGAAGAAGTTCTTGGCCTGATCCCCTCTGCCCTTCACCACATAGACCGACTGAATCGTCTGGTGATCCCAGGAGCGTATGGTTTCCTGATCCTTGAGCCCCTCGAACGTATGCCCTTCGAGCTGGGGAATGATCTTTTTCGGTTCGAAGCTCTTGGTCTTTTCGACAGCCCACTTGTAAAGCATCATGTTCGTGTAAGCGCTGGCGGCTCCAGAGCATGGCGGCTTCTCGTATCGAGCCCGGTATGCCTCCACGAAGGCTTTTCCTTTCGCGAAATTTCGGATGTACGGGACCTCCCAGTACCAGGGCACCGCCCCGAGGATTCCCCCAGCTGCATTGTTCTGAAGCCCGAGCACCATGTGCAGCTCGAGATTGGGAACCACGATCTGCATCTTCTGCTGGATGCCCATTTCGGTGCATTGCTGGAGAGCAGCCATCATGTCCCT
>CALBZH010000117.1 GCA_937889795.1 uncultured Syntrophobacteraceae bacterium
CGGAGGCAGCAAGCCGGCCTCCACTCTCCGACGAGGAAGTGCTCGGGATCGCGAAGCTGGCCCTGGAAGCAGAACGGGTATTCGCCGCACCGCAGGACATCGAATGGACCATCCACGGTGGAGAAGTGATCGTGCTCCAGTCTCGCCCCATCACCATGATCGCACCGGGACAAGAGGAGGATCAAAGGAGCTGGTACCTGAGCCTGAGAAGGAGCTTTGACAATCTGAAACGCCTTCGGGCCAAGATCGAGGACGAGCTCATCCCCGCTATGGTGCGGGATGCGGAGCAGATGGCCTCCCAGGATCTCAGATGGCTTTCGGATGAAGACCTGGCCAGGGAGATCAGGCGCCGCAAGGAAATCGAGAGCGGGTGGACCAAGATCTACTGGGAAGAATACATCCCTTTCGCACATGGTGTTCGCCTCTTCGGTCAATTCTACAACGATGTCGTGCGTCCAGCGGATCCGTACGAATTTGTGCGACTTCTCGGTGCGACGGAGATGGAGAGCCTGGAGAGAAATCGGATGATGGAGGAGATGGCCTCCATGATTCGCTCCAACCCGCTCCTTCGGAAACAGATCGCGAGTGGGGACACTCTGAAAGCCGACGATGGCTTCCTGGCTCTGCTCCAGAGCTTTATTGAGCGCTTTGGAGATCTTTCATGTGCGATCTCCGGTTTCGTGCACTGCAGTCAAGGACCGGAAGGGCTTCTGAGGCTTGTTGTCGAAATGGCTGAGCACCCACCCGTGAGACTCGCGGCAGAAAGAGGGGCTGTCGAGTCATTGAAGACCAATTTTCTAAACCGCTTTGCAGGCGAGAGGCGGGATTTTGCCGGAGACCTGCTCGATCTGGCGCGCGCGAGCTACCGTTTGCGCGATGACGACAATATCAAGCTGGCCAGGATTGAAGCTCAGAAGCTGGCCGGCATCCAGGAGGGACAGAGGAGAGTCGAGGAGCGAGGTCTCGAAGGGATTGCGCCGGGGCTTGCGGGAGAGCTGTCGGAATCGCGCCTGGAGTTTTCAGCCTCACCCGGGACGCAGCTTCAGGCCGGTCGCGGGTCCAGGGAGAAGGTCAGGCCGCGGCAGCTCAGAGGGCAGCCCGCAGGGCCGGGATTGGCCCGAGGACCAGCGCGCGTGATCCGGGATGCAGCCGATCTCCTGGCGTTCAAGCACGGCGAGGTGCTGGTCTGCGATGCCGTGGACCCCAACATGACATTCGTCGTACCGTTGGCTTCCGCGGTCGTCGAACGGAGGGGCGGCATGCTCATCCATGGCGCCATCATCGCCCGGGAATATGGACTGCCATGCGTGACCGGCGTGGTCGACCTCACGGAGCTCATCACGACCGGCGACGTCGTCACCGTGGACGGCTTTCTCGGTCTGGTGACCGTTGGATCGCCGGAGCTTTCGTAGACTCATTTCAAACCGCATGGCCACTGAGAGAGAATGCCAGTGTTGCGTTTTGGACTTTGCTGTGTCTTCAGCCGGGAGCCCATTCGATTTCGCCAAACCACGGCGAAAGCCCTCTCCGCCCTAAGCCGGTCTCGTCAACTCGTAAAGCTGTCCGAGATCTGTCTTGCCAATGCAGAAAGCCTGCTCGCGGCTGTGCAAGCCGTTTCGAGTATGGGCATAGGGGCCTTCCGAGTCCTCTCACCCATTTTTCCACGATACACGCATCCCGATGTGGGTTACGAGCTCGACGATCTTCCCGAAGCAGACGCTATTCGGGGATTTCTCGCGAGCGTGAACGATTACCGATCGATCCATGACATCCGACTGAGCTTCCATCCCGACCAATTCGTGACCCTCTCCTCTCCAAGGGATGAGGTCGTCGACAAATCCCTCGAGGAGTTGGAGTATCAGGGGTTCGTTGCCGAACTGATCGGGGCCGATGTCATCAACGTGCACGGGGGTGGAGCCTCCGGCGACAAGAAGGCGGCGCTCCAGAGATTTCGAAGCAATTTCGAAAAACTGTCGGAAAGGGTGCGCCAGCGCCTGACTCTGGAAAACGACGATGTGGTGTACACCGTCGCGGACCTTCATCCCGTATGCAACGACCTCGGCATTCCCCTCGTTTATGACGTCCATCATCATCGCTGCCATCCCGATGGGCTAACCGCTGAAGAGGCAACAGGAATTGCGGTTGAAACCTGGGCAAAGGCGGGACGGGAGCCTTACTTTCACATTTCCTCGCCTGAGCAGGGCTGGGAAGCGAAGAATCCAAGGCGGCACGGCGATTATGTAGAGTTCAGAGACTTCCCGGGATTTTGGATGAATCTCACTGCGACCATCGACGTGGAGGCTCGAGCCAAAGAGCTGGCTGTCTTGGCATTGATGCGGGATCTCTTACAGAGCGGCGGAAGGAATCACTGATGCGGAGGCGATGCCAGATGTCAGATGCTGGATGCCGGA
>CALBZH010000118.1 GCA_937889795.1 uncultured Syntrophobacteraceae bacterium
CCAGACACCCGAGACCTTGGCTAACAGCAATCACCAACGGTCGTGAATTGCACCCCTGTTCCACGCTTACGGTCACGGTGCCGCTCGGGTGCTGAGCCTCTGTGAACGATCATTTCTTTTTGGGATCACCGATCCCGCAGCTCGAAGACATTCAGGTGTGAATTCCCATCTTGGGCAGCACCCAACGGTTCACCACCACCCACAGAAGAATAAGGCCGACGGGCCATAAGAACCCCCATTCCACGTGCACACTCCTTTGTGATCAGGCCTTTCGTATCAATCAGCAACCACCCCCTCTGAACCGGCATGCCTTTCAGAGTGTCTCCTCCAGGACAGGGCGGTGAGACTGCTCGATGTTTGCCCGACAGACTGCCGGGCGAATTTCATGCTCAGCTGAACCCTCTTGAAGGGGTGCATGCACTGCTTGCTTTTGATCCGCTGTCGGAGCCACAGCAGGTGGCGAACGTTGACATCAGCCGTTCCACCTCGGTCCCATTGCAGCAGGGGCATTGGACGTCTTCGGGCTTGGAGGTCAATACGAGCGCCTCGAAGCAGGTGTCGCATTTCTTGCATCGGTATTCGTAAATGGGCATTTTGACTGTCTCCTCCTACGCAGCATGTCGCTTGCCAGATGTCCTCGACAGCATGATAAAGCACGATGCTCCACGAGGCGAGGGGGTATCTGCCGTTTTCCGTCGACCTTCGATCCTCGATCAATCCTGGATGGGCCATTCGCCGCGATCGATCAGCACCGATTTCAGGGCCGCGAGAGCCGTGTTCATGGTGGGAAACCCGGCATAGGTCGCCACCTGAAAGATTGTCTCCGCCAGCTTTCGAGCGGGCACGCCGACATTCAGGGCGCCGTGGAGATGAACCTTCAGCTCGTCGGTCTTCTGGAGTGCAGCCAACGCGGCGACGGCGACCGTCTGCCGCTCGGGCAGCGAGAGGACGGTCCTGGAGTAGAGGTTTCCGGTGATGAACAGGGACAGGTCGCGTGCCAAGTCGGGATCGAACTCCTTCCAGAGCTGATAGGGGACTTCGAGCTTCACGGGCCCGGAAAACAGTTTGGCTGCGGTTGCCTTCGTCCTTTCGACTAGATCGTTGCTCATGAATGTATCCTTCCCTCGTTCAGTCGGTCCAAGTGGGCAAAGCGTCGCATGGGTGTCTATATTGAGAAAGGCTGGAGCGGCCTTCGAGCGGGTCGTTGGCGCTCAGGATGCTGAGATTCTCCCATTTTCTGAGCGTTGACAAGCAGGAAGATAGTCTTTAAGGTAGCCCAGCCTGAAAGCCGGCACGAAACCCGTGAATATCGACCGAATAAGGAGCAGTTTGATGAAATCGTGTGATCCCAAGTCCTGCGACACCTGTCCGGGCAAAGAGAAAATGTCCAAGGAAGAAACCGTGCGATGCAAGCTCGCCCGGATCAAGCATAAGATCATCGTCATGAGCGGCAAGGGTGGCGTTGGAAAGAGCAGTGTGGCGGTGTACCTCGCGCTGGCGCTCGCGCAGAAGGACTTCAAGGTTGGCCTGATGGATATCGACCTCCACGGCCCCAGCATCCCCAAGATGCTCGGCCTGCGCGGCCCCCTCAACTTCACCACGGACAACCAGATTCTGCCCCACGAATATCGCCCCAACCTCAAGGTGGTTTCCATCGAATCCATGATCGAGGACACGGATGCCGCCATCATCTGGCGCGGTCCTCTCAAGCACGGCGTTATTCAGCAGTTCCTGGCCGACTGCAAATGGGATGAGCTGGACTTTCTCGTGGTGGACTGCCCCCCGGGGACGGGTGACGAGCCCCTCAGCATCGCGCGGCTCATCCCCGAGGCTTCCGCCGTCATCGTGACCACGCCCCAGGAAATTGCGCTCTCGGATGTGCGCAAGTCCATCAACTTCTGCCGAAAGGTGAACTTGGAAGTGGCCGGGCTGGTGGAGAACATGTCAGGCCTCTTCTGCCCCCACTGCAATGAATTCATCCCGATCTTCCGGACGGGAGGCGGGCTCAAGACGGCAGAAGCCATGGAGCTCGATTACCTTGGGGCGCTTCCGTTCGACCCGGCCGTCGTGGAAGGCGGGGATTCCGGTCGCCCCGTGATCGAAGATGACGGCGAAACGCCGTTCAAGACAGCCGTCGCCGCTTTCGCGGAAAAGGTCCTTGTTCGTGCCAACGAGATCGCCGCCAGTGGGCTCGAGAAGGAAAAGACCCTCCACTAGGTCTCAAAGCAAAGGAAGATGCCCGTCCATGTTTCAAATCAGTCTTGACCAGACATCCCTGACCGACGCGCAGCGGCAGACGCTCCACGAGATGTGGCAGCGCTGCGTGCGGCGCATCCTTGTGAGCACCACGATCGCGGGAAGCGGTCATCCCGGCGGGTCTCTCTCGTCCCTCCACCTGGTGCTGCTCCTGTACAGCACGATGCGGCACCGACCGGACGACCCGTGCTGGGCGGATCGGGACAGGCTGCTGCCGAGCATGGGGCACATCAGCCCCTGCATCTACAGTGTGCTCGCCGAATTCGGGTATATCCCCGAAGACCGGCTCCTCCTCGAATTTCGCCATGCGGGGTCGTCCTTTGCGGGGCACGTGGAGTGCTGCGTTCCCGGGGTTGAGTGGAACACGGGAAACCTGGGGCAGGGATTGTCCGCCGGGGCAGGGATGGCCCTCGCTCTGAAGCTCAAGAACAGCCCGGCACGCGTGGCCGTTCTCATGGGCGACGGCGAGCAGCAGAAAGGGCAGATCGGCGAGGCACGCCGGTTCGCCGTGAAATACGAGCTGAACAACCTGTTCGGGATCGTCGATCGGAACCATCTGCAGATCGGCGGCAGCACCAACCAGGTCATGCCGCAGATGGTTCGGGCCGAGTATGTGGCGGCCCAGTGGAACACGCTCTACCTCGAAGACGGCCATGATGTGGACGCCATCTTCGACGCTTTGCGCCGCATCCGGCTGGGGAACGTGGAGGATCCCAGGCTCCCGTCGGTCATCGTGGCTCGCACCGTGATGGGGAAGGGCATTTCCTTCATGGAGAACAAGGCCAAGTATCACGGGTCGGTCCTGAGCGAAACGGACGCCGCCGCGGCCTTGGAGGAGCTGGGGCTGGACAACCCCATCCTCGAGCTGAAACGGCAGCGGAAGACCCTCCTGGTGACGCACGCCCCCCACTGCATGCCGGCCGCCTACCCCTCGATCGATCCCGGCCATCCGCGGGACTACCCGACGGACAAGATGACGGACAACCGATCCGCCTATGGCAACGCCCTGGAGGATCTTGCCCGCTTGAACAACCTAGGCGAGGTGCCGGTTATCCTGGGCGTGAGCTGCGACCTGGAAGGGTCGGTCAAGATGAATGGCTTCCACCATGTCAATCCGAAGGCGTTCTATGAGTGCGGCATCCAGGAGCACCATGCCGCGACCCTGGCAGGGGCGGCGAGCAAGGAAGGATTCGTTTGCTTTTTTAGTACGTTCGGGGTTTTCGCTGTCTGCGAGACGTATAACCAGCACCGTTTGAACGACATCAACGACACGCAGCTCAAAATCGTGAGCACCCATCTTGGACTCGATGTGGGGGAGGACGGCCAGACCCACCAGTGCATCGACTACCTCGGGCTGCTGCAGAACCTGTACGGCTTTTCGATTTTCATGCCCGCCGATCCGGGCCAGACGGACCGCATCGTCAGGCACGTGGCCGCGCATCGGGGGAACTTCTTCGTCGGGATGGGCCGATCCAAGACGCCGCTCATCACGGACGATCAGGGAACGCCCCTGTACGGCGGCTCCTATCGATTCATGCCCGGCAAGGCTGATTGGGTGCGCGAAGGCGGCCATGGCGCCATCGTGGCCTATGGCGCGACGATGCACTACTCCGTGAGCGCCGCCCGTGAGCTGGCCGAGAAGCACGGTCTGCGGCTGGCGGTTCTGAACGTCGCCTCCATCAAGCCCATCGACGTGGACGCGGTCCTGAAAGCTGCCGAGACCGGGCTGATCCTAACGGTGGAGGACCACAACCCCGACACGGGCCTCGGGGCCAGGGTCGCGACCGTGATCGCCGATGCCGGGATCTCCTGCCGCCTCATCCGCCTCGGCGTCAAAACCTACGGCTTGTCGGGAAAACCGGAGGACCTCTACCGAATCGAAGGCCTGGACAAGGACGGCATCATCGCCAGCGTCCTGGAAGCTCAAGCAAAAGGCTGGCTGAAGTCTTAACGGTCTCATTGAAGAAAGCGGGATCGACGAGCGTGCCGAGCGAGGCGAGACACTCGGCGCCTCCGCCGGTCGTGCCATGGATCTCGGAAAGGTCTGGAACCACGAGAGCTCCCAGCGGCTGCGTGCTCCGGTGACGGAGCAGCAGCCGCTTTTTTGTTGCCAGAAGGGGATGGGCAAACAGCCGAGTCAAACGATTCTGCCACCACAGGCACCGTTTGATTCGATGCGGGCGGGGCAGAATCGGCGCCTCGAGAGCTTCCAGAAGCGAGTGGAAGAGCCGAATGATCTCGTCGATCAGTGTGCCTTCGGTGGGAAGCTTTGCGAGCAAGGTAAGGTAGCCGTCGCGTGGGCCGCGTCGTTCGAGCCAGATCGCCTCGAGGCCGCTCTCGATGAAGTGGTGGCATTCACCCGCAGGGAGCCCCACAGCGGCGCATGGGCCGAACGGGGGACGGCTGAGACGGTTGATGAGTGGATGCCAGAAGCGATCCGCCAAAAAATGACAGGCAAGGCCCAGCACCCAGGCTTCCGCTGCTCCCGAGAGCCCTTCCTGATCCCGCATCCACCGCTTCAACCGCTCGAAGCCGTCCGGACGCTCCAAAACATGCAAGGCCCGTCCGACCCGTTTCATGGTGAAGGTGGGCAGGTCGTAAAAGAGGTGGTCCGGCCAGAGAGTCCCGAGCCGGTAGGCCGCTTTCTCCCGAGGCGAGAAGGACCGGAGGGCCTGGGAACAAGTCAGGGACTGGAGAGCTTCGTCCGCAAGCAAGAGGTGATGACGTTCCTTTGGCATCGGACCTGGTCCTTCGGTCTAGTCAAAACGTACTGACTGGGACTGATTACGCTGCGTAGGTCACGCAAACCAGTCAGGGGCAACGGACGCCCCCCATCATAGCATTCGTTCAGTCCGTCCTGTAATAATCCCATCGGTATGGACACAGTTCAAGAGGTGGCTCATCGGGTTTCGCCCGCGACCCGCTCTTATTACGATGCCACTGACGAAGCGGCTCCACAAGTGAATATCAACGATGCGTTTCCAGGTCATATCTCCATGTCGTTGACACCCAAAGAGTCTACCGGTAGAGTTCCACTGAGCTGATTGTTGAAGGCAG
>CALBZH010000119.1 GCA_937889795.1 uncultured Syntrophobacteraceae bacterium
ACCACCGAGATCTACACTCTTTCCCTACACGACGCTCTTCCGATCTGGGCTGCTGCTCACCTGGACCACGGAGCCCCGCGACATCCTTCTCGGCCTGACCCGGCTCAGAATGCCCTACGGCCTGGCCTTCATGTTCATCACGGCGGTTCGGTTCCTGCCGGTGCTAATCGCCGAGATTTCCACGGTGGTGACGGTGCAGCGGCTGCGCGGGGCCAACCCCGTGAAGCTCGGGCGGCATTCCATCACGAGCGCCATCCGCATCCTGACGCCCGTGCTGGCCAATTCCGTGAGGCGGGCGGGAACGCTCGGGGCGTCGTGTGAAAGCCGCGCCTTCAACCCGCTCGGCGCGCGGACCTGCCTCGAAGAGTCGCATTGGACCGCAAGGGACCTTCTGGTGTGCGCCGTCCCCCTGGCCGCGGCCCTGGCGATCCTGACCACCAAGGTGGCCTTCTGGCTGTACAAGACGGAGCTGCTCTACCTCTCCGAGCTGCGCTGGCTCTACCAGATCGCCCGGGAGCTTTGAGACCTTGCGCCTCGCGGCATCTTCCCAACGGTGCCGAGGCCTTGCATGGTCGCGGTACAGCACGGCAGAAGTCGTAACCCACACTCCTGCAATTCCCCCATCGAGGGGGGCAGGGGGGTGTTGCTATTATTGAAAGCCCGTTGCTCTGCGCTGATTTCAACACCCCCCTGCCCCCCTGAAGGGGGGAATGAGAGCTGCTGCCGCACTGTATTGATAGCTAGATTGGATCGTGTCCCATTGATCCTTAGAATGCCAGAATGCCGCCATGGACGGCGGCGCCACCGGTCAACCATGCCTGGAAGGAGTGAATGGTCCATCCATGAACATCCACGTCAAGCGCACGCTGTTCCTGCTTCTTTTCGTTGTGGCTCTTGGAGCCCTCTTGTTTGCCATGATCGTCCCCCGGACGAACGGCTCGCCGTCCTACCGCACCGTAGCCGTGAAAAGGGGGGACATCCAGATCAGCGTCGGCGCCACGGGCACCGTCGAGCCGGAAGAGCTCGTGGACGTCGGGGCCCAGGTAGCCGGCAGGATCCTCCGGTTCGGGAAGGACCGGTCGGGGAAAGACGTCGACTACGGCTCCGAGGTCGAGGCAGGGATGGTGCTGGCCCAGATCGACAACGCCCTGTACGCGTCCGACGTGGCGCAGGCCGAAGGGCAGCTCGCCCTGGCGAAAGCGGGTCTCGAGCGAGCCGAGGCGGACCTGCTGCAGCTGCAGGCGAAGGCCGACCAGGCCGAGCGTGACTGGGGCCGAGCCCGCAAGCTGGGACCGTCCGAAGCCCTCGCCCAGGCCGCCTACGATGCCGCCCTTTCCGCCTGCGACGTCGCCAAAGGGAATCTGTCCGTCGGCAAGGCCGCCATCTCCCAGGCCAGAGGCTCGGTCGCGCAGGCCCAGGCCACGGTGTCCAAGGCGCGCCAGAACCTGGACTACTGCACGATCAAGTCCCCCGTGAACGGCATCGTCATCGATCGGCGGGTGAACATCGGCCAGACGGTCGTGGCGAGTCTGAACGCTCCCAGTCTGTTTCTCATCGCGAAGGACCTCAAGCGACTGCAGATCTGGGTCGCGGTGAACGAGGCGGACATCGGCAGCATCCGTCCGGACCAGCCCGTCGCGTTCACGGTGGACGCCTTCCCGGGGGAAGCCTTCGAAGGCCGCGTGTCGAAGGTCCGCCTCAACGCGAACATGACTCAAAACGTGGTGTCCTACATCGTCGAGGTCAGCACGGACAACTCGAACGGCAAGCTCTTGCCTTACCTGTCGGCCAATGCCCGGTTTCTCGTCGACGAGCGGCGCCAGGTGCTGATGGCTCCCAACGGGGCGCTCAAGTGGACGCCCAAAGCTTCCGCGCCAACGACCGGAGCCCCCGCAAAGGCTGAAGCCGCCATGGCCTCGTCACCGTCCGGCGCGGCTCCCCGGCCGAAGGAGGCCGCTGCCGGCGAAGGCGTGGTGTGGCTGAATGAGGGGGGGGCCATTCGGCCGGTCAAGGTCCGGGTGGGCTTGAGCGACGGCAGCTGGACGGAGATCCAGAGCGGGGAGATCAAGGAGGGTGCCTTGGTCGTGGTGGGAGAGCTCGTCGAGACGGCGAGCAAGGATTCCTCGAGTACGGTCAATCCCTTCACGCCCAAGCTCCCGGGCATGGGCCGAGGGGGACCGCCCAGGTAATGGGCGTGCAATTCGAGGCCGTCGGTTTCAGGCTTCAGTCTGGCGGTTTCTCGCTTTTTTCCCTGACACCCGGAACCCGACACCTTGGCTACGGTTAACCCCCAACGGTCGTGAATCGCACTCAGGTAGTGGCTCGGGAACGATGACTCTACGGAGCAAGACGTCATGAGCTTCATTCGATTGCGCGGCATTGGAAAGACCTACCCCATCGGAGGGTCGGTTATCCGGGTGCTCCACGACGTCTCGATCGCAATCGAGCGCGGGGAGTACGTGGCACTCATGGGCACCTCGGGATCGGGCAAGACGACGCTCATGAACGTGCTGGGATGCCTGGACCGGCCGACCTCGGGAAGCTATCGCCTCGACGGAGAGGACGTGTCCGCCATGTCCCCGGAGGAGAGGGCGGTGCTACGAAACCGCAAGCTCGGCTTCGTCTTTCAGACCTTCAACCTGCTCCCCCGAACGAGTGTCCTCGACAACGTCTTGATGCCGCTTACCTATTCCCCGGGCGCGTTTTCGGAGCGGGAGGCTTGCACGAGGGCCGAGGCGCTCCTGCGCCGGGTGGGGCTCGGGGATCACCTGCACCATGAGCCGTCTCAGCTTTCGGGCGGCCAGCAGCAGCGCGTGGCCATCGCCCGGGCGCTCATCAACGGGCCGGGCCTGCTCCTGGCCGACGAGCCCACCGGCAACCTGGATTCCAGAACGAGCGAGGAAGTTCTCAGAATCTTTCACGAGCTGAACAGGGAGGGGGTCACCATTGTCCTGGTGACGCACGATGAAGCCGTGGCCCGGCACGCCGGGCGGATCGTCCGGATCAAGGACGGGATCGTCGAGTCGGTCGAAACGACACGCGCACCCGACTTGGCGGGAACGATTCAAGACCCCTCGATCGCCGGCTCGGGCGCGGCGACGGGCGGCCATGCATCCATGTCGCCACTCGCCGGGCTGCGCCGCATGCTGGGCACGGCCGTGACGGGGCTGCGCCGCAACGTGATGCGGGCCGCCCTCACCACGCTCGGCATCGTGATCGGCGTGGCCGCGGTCATCGCCATGATGGAGATCGGGCGCGGGTCATCGAGCTCGATCCAGAAGACCATCGCCAGCATGGGCGCGAACAATCTGCTCATCCTGCCGGGCGCCGCGGCAAGCGGCGGCGTCAGTCACGGAACCGGGACCGCCGTGACGCTTACCCCGGAGGATGTCGACGCCGTCGCGCGGGAGATCTCGTGCATCCGGGCGGCCGCCCCGGCTGTGCGTGCCAGGACCCAGGTGGTCTATGGTAACCGCAACTGGATGCCCAACGAGGTCACCGGGACCTCCCCGGCCTACCTCGATGTCCGCGAATGGAGCATCTCGGACGGTGAAGCGTTCACCGACCAGGACGTCCGCAATGCCAACCGGGTCTGCCTGCTTGGGCGGACCATCGCGCGCGAGCTCTTCCAGGGGGAGGCTCCCGTCGGGAAGGAAGTGCGCATCAACAACGTCCCCTTCCGCGTAACGGGGGTGCTCAACCCCAAAGGCGCCAGCATGATGGGCATGGACCAGGACGATACCATCCTGGCGCCCTGGACCACGATCAAGTACCGGGTCACGGGCAGCCCCCAGACCAGCACCAACCAGAGCGCCACCACGACCACCTCCCAGCGGGTCAGCACGACAAGTCAGGTCTACCCGGGCTCCCGCGACAACCTGTACCCGGAGCAGTCCGCGACCCAGGCCGCCAACACCCCTCTGCCGATCCGGTTCACGAACGTCGATCGCATCCATGCGGCGGCGGCTTCCACCTCCGAGATCCGAACGGCTATCAAGGAGGTGACCGCGCTCCTGCGCGAGCGGCACCGCATCCGGCCCGGTGAGCTGGAAGATTTCAACATCCGGGACATGACGGAAATGACCAAGGCCATGTCGTCGACGGCCGACATGATGACGCGGCTGCTCCTGGCCGTGGCGCTGATCTCGCTTGTCGTCGGCGGCGTGGGAATCATGAACATCATGCTGGTGTCCGTGACGGAGCGAACGCGCGAGATCGGACTCCGAATGGCCGTGGGGGCGCGGGCAGCCAGCATCCTGCAGCAGTTTCTGGCCGAATCGGTGGTGCTTTGCTTTTTCGGCGGCGTGGTCGGCATTCTGGTGGGACGAGGAGCGTCCAAGCTCGTAACCACGCTCCTGCGATGGCCCACCGAGCTGTCCCTGGACGCCATCCTGGCCGCCTTCGCCGTCTCGGCGACGGTTGGCATCGTGTTCGGCTACTACCCCGCATGGAAGGCATCGCGATTGGATCCCATCAATGCCCTTAGATACGAGTGAATCGGTGAATCGGTGCGTGGGGGAGTGGGGGAGTGGGGGAAGAGACGAACCCATTGCGGGTTTTCCGGTTTGCCCGATTCACCGACTCACCGACTCACCCATTCACCGCTCC